>PXDG01000096.1 GCA_003565105.1 Parcubacteria group bacterium
GGAGAAAAGAAACGATTAGAACTATTGCAGTTAGCAGTGCTTCAGCCGAAAGTAGCCATCTTAGATGAACCAGATTCTGGATTGGATGTGGATGGGATTCAATTGCTCGCCGCAGAATTAGCGAGGCTTCAGAAAGAATGTGGAATGTCATTCATTGTGATTACTCACTACAATCATTTATTGCCGGCACTTCCTGCTAGTCAGGTATATGTAATGAAGTCAGGCAAAGTCGTTCTGCACGGAGGGCAAGAGATAATGGAGCAAATACAGGTTAATGGATTTGAATCACTATGATTACAAAGCAAGATGTTATTGAAGCCTGTCGCAAGGTTCAAGACCCTGAGATTAATATAGACATTTATACACTCGGGTTAATCTATCAGATTGAGGTCAGCTCTGATTTGGATATTGATATCCTTATGACGTACACGACACCACTATGTCCCTTTGGGGAACGAATGAAAACTCAGCTCACAACAGAATTAGAAAAGTTGCATCCTCGAAATATTGATATTTCCGTCACCTTTGAGCCGAAGTGGGAAGCTTCTCAAGAATTGAGAGATTTGTTGGGAGTATGATATAATACATTATATGAATATAAAGTAATACATATATATGAAACCAATTCCTGTAATCATATCACTTGGTTTAATTGGAACAACGTTATTTCCTTTTTCTCTTACAGTTCTTGCTCAAGAAGATGCTCCTGAGCGACCAAGAACTCCTCCTATGAGACAGCAAGAAATGCAAGAAGCTCCAACAGATATGACATCTCCTGAATTGAGGCAATTAGATCCTCGTGTGCGCCCAGGAAGAAGAGCTGAAGAAGAGAGGTGGCAGAATTTGGAGCGTCCTTTACCACTTCCCCCAACCGAACAAAATACTGGAGATCGGTTTTTTGATGAGGAAGCTGAAATAATGCCGATTAGTTTGCCTAGTTCAAATCAAAGAGTTAGTCGAGAAATGTTACAACAGCGACGAGAAGAAGTTCAGCTTTTACGAGAACAAAATCAAATGAACCGATGTGAAATATTCTCTCGGCAAATGACCAGAATAGCCTTGATGAGAACTTCTCAAAGTGCTCGAATAATCAATCGATACAGTAGAATTATTGATCGTCTTGAAACGATAGTATCTTGGATGGAAACTCAAGAAGTGGATACGTCGACTTTGCAAGATCAAATAGCTTCTTTGCAATTGAAGCAAGGAGAGCTAGCTGGTATCTTTGATGAATATACACAACGTCTTGAATCTATGCCAAGTGTGTGTGTGGGAGAGGATCTCGGAGACCTTGGTCGTCAAGAATTAGGTACATTGAGAGACAGTGCTCGAGAGTTGACGAATCAAAATACAGAGTTAATTCGTTCTATTCGTGAAGATATTCTATCTCAACTACGAACGCTAAATCAATAATATATTATGGAAAATACTCAGACCCCACAACCTCAACAAAATAACACACAGAAACTCAGTGTCTATCTTGGTATTGTTGTTCTTCTGATTATTATAGGTGCTCTTGGAATAGTAGTTATGACTTATATCTTTCAATCAGATGAACCCACTCAAGTACCAGAAGAGGTTCCACTTGAAGAGTCTATTCGTCCAAATGATGACCTGTTAATGGATCAAGAGTTTGGTCCACTTGATGAGTCTTCTTTTGATCCAAATAATCCAGATATCGAAAATCAGATTCAACTCATTGAACAAGAATTAGAGAGTTTGGATACCGAACTTCTTGAAGAAGAGCTCTCAGATGAACAGCTAGGAATTGAATAGAGGTATAACGATAGATTGATATGAAGAAGACGGTCTTTATTTTGGTAGGTGCTACAGGAGATTTAGCTACACGCAAACTTTATCCTGCTTTGTTTGATAACTTTATTGATAATCACCTCCCAGAGGACTTTGTTTTGTTGGGATTAGGGAGAAAACCACTCACTGAATCAGAATACAAAGTCTCACTTCAGGACTCTTTAACTTCCTTTAAATCTGATCAAGTAATGGATTTTGTGTCAAAATCGCATTATCGGGTGGCTGATTATGCGAATAATACTTGTATAGCTCATATTTTAGAAGAGTTTGATCTCCAAGAAGGGGATAACCTAGTTTGGTATATGGCCGTTCCTCCACAAGCCTTTCGTCAAGTTATTGAATGTGTTAAAACGGTAAAAACCACAATGCCAAAAATTCATTCACGAATGGTCATTGAAAAACCTTTTGGGACGGATTTGTCTTCAGCTCAGGACTTAAATAGCTTTTTACGAGAATCATTTCATGAAGATGAAGTGTACCGAATAGATCACTATTTAGGCAAAGAAACAGTGCAGAATATTTTGGCTTTACGTTTTGGGAACTCAATATTTGAACCTGTTTTGAATAATCGCTACGTAGAATCTATTGAAATTTCTGTGATGGAAGAGTTAGGCGTAGAAGGAAGGGCTGATTACTTTGATAATACAGGGATTATTAAAGATATTCTCCAAAATCATATTCTTCAAGTAATGGCTTTGGTTATGATGGATGCCCCAGCTCGAATGGAAGCAGAATTTATCCGAGATGAAAAGTATAAAATACTCCGAACCTTACGACCAATTGATTGCTCAGAAGTTATCTTAGGTCAGTATCAAGCTAATCCTGATAAAAATTTAATTGGCTATCTCCAAGAGCCAGGCGTTGATCCGCAATCAAAAACAGAGACCTATGTAGCTATGACTTCTTACGTAGATAACTTGCGGTGGGAAGGAGTTCCTGTATATATCAAAACAGGGAAGCGGATGCCAGAGAAAAAAGCAGAGATTCGTATTGTTTTCAAACCTTCCTTCAAGTACTTTATGCATCAAGATAATGAGTGCAACCCCCAAAAAAATGAGTTAGTGATTCAAATTCAACCTAATGAGCAAGTGTATGCTCAGGTAAATGCTAAGCTGCCTGGAAAGGGGATGTGTATTCAACCAGTTCAACTCCACTTTAGTTATCAAGACGGCTTTGAAGTGCGAACCAAAGATGCTTATACACGGTTGCTAAAAGACGCGATAGATGGTGATCAA
>PXDG01000038.1 GCA_003565105.1 Parcubacteria group bacterium
CTGTCCGTCCCAAATGTAGAGATCCTCAGTCGGATCCATATCACTGTCCGGATCTTGCGCGGCTTGCCAGTCGGCATCGCGCAATCCCACCAGTTGCAAGCCGCGGTAGAGTTCCTCGCGCAAAGGCGGCAGCTGCATGCGCCGCAGAAAGACCGTCAAGGAATTGCCTCCACGTGCTAAGAAACTTTTCGCGGCAATATGCACCCGGCCACTGTCAAATTCGTTCCACTGCTCAGCATTGAGCCGTTCTCCGATCGGCGCTGCGCCAGATCGGCGAGGCGTTGATCGATCTCGCTGGAAGACCTCCTTACCATTGATATAGATATGCGTACCGTCGCCAGATCCGACATGCGAGGCACCACCCATCAAAATGCGATAGGCATAGCCTTCTTCAAAGGGCGGGATCTCAAACACATTCGCCTTCAGCAGGACCTCGTTTTCCCAGAAGGTATTGGGAGTCTCGCCACAACCACAAAAATCATGGCCGCGACCTTCGTGGCGATGGCAACGATTGTCCACCGCCCGCAATTCACCACCACGGTTGGCAAACGGGGCCAGCCCGCGCTGCCAGCCAGCGGCAGCAGGATTAAAATCCGGCTGGTTCCAATTCTCCATGCCGGCGGGGTAGGTCACCTCGCGATAGTGATAGCGATCACCCTGCCGCTCCAAAGGCATCGGCTCCACCGGATCAAAGGTATGATACCACCACTGCATTTCGGTGCGTTCCGGGCCGTAATCATGCCAGCTGTAATCATCGATTCCCACCCGCTGGTATAAGCTGATGAGCTGGTTCATGTAGACTTGCGCATGATTGGCGCGGGCCTGCTCACGGCCGCTGGTCGGGTTGCTGTCGATTCTCACCAGTAAGTCGTAGGCGTTATCCACCACATACTCTGGAATCAACTCATCACGCGTTAGATCCTGCACGCGCGCCTGCAAATCCGGACTGTCGGCCAACTGTTCCGGATTGTCCAAAAACAACTCCCGATGGGACAGTGTCCTGTCCGGAAAGCGCTGCTGCGAAAGTTGATACAAGCGCTCCAAGCCACCGTCCAGTCGGGTGAATTGCTGCGCCAGGCGCCCGATCAAGGAAGACTCCATTACCGGACGCACCGGCTCATACTGATCTCCCGAGCCGTAGGGCCAATGGTGATACACCGCACTTAGCATGGTCAGCAACTCCTGCCGCACTTCCTTGGGAGCACCTTCAAAATCGCGAATCAGATGTCTGTGGTGCCAATGCCCCTGGCGACGATTCGTCGCCATTCGCTGTCCGACCGCACGTAGAATTCGACTCGTCTGATGCTCATTTGCCGCCAAGCGCATCACGACGGGGATTGCCGCCCCGCTCAACCACCAGTCATCGTGCTCGACCCATTGCAAGAAACGATCCGTATGCGGTGTCAAGGTAGCCAAATCTGGCCGGTGACTGTCCAGGACATCTAATGCACGCCGTGCCACCCACCAGGATTCTGCCGGGTCATTGATCATCTCCAGCAGAATGGCCATGGTTTCGTCATTGCGCAAACTGCCGTGGTTTTCCAAGCCCATGACCCCGACATCCCGAACACGGGCATGGTCGGAACGCAAGGCTTCCATGACCAGATCCCCGGTGCGATTCAAACGCCCGGCCGCCCGGCGGCGCACCTCGTTATCCGGGTGGTGCATATACGTTCGAATGACGTCGGCATCACCATTCGAGATGCGATCCAGGATGGTGGGTATCCAATAGTCTCGGCCCACCCGCTCACGTTCGACAGCGGGTGCTCGTCCACGCGCCGGACGAGCCGGCGCAATGGAATAGAAATCATTATCCGCTTCCGTGCCCCAGATCTGAGTCGGCAAAGCCACCTGCTGGCTATGCCGCGTGGGAGCGGCCCCGGCAATACGCAGCGCGCGGCGAGGGATGGTATAGCTCAGCCCCATTCCGGCACCCCAGCCGGTATTATCGTAGCGCCTGCCTCCCACAATTCCGAAGGAGCCATCATGACGACGAGACAATTCATAAAACCACTTTCGCTGGTCCATGAAAGAACGATAGCGCGGGGTATCTTTGTCATGCATCAGACCCATGCCGGCGCTCCGCCAGATTTCCCCCACACCACCGCCAGTGTGTCCATGCAACATCCAATGGGTCGAATAAAAGCCACGAATGGCGGACGCGTCACGCGCACGGGCATAGACAGATTCGTCGCCCCCGCGCGATACCGCCTTCGCGGCCGCCATGGTAAAAGCAAGCGCCCCATTTTTCCCATTGTCGGTGTAGCCATCTTCGGGGAGGTGATCCCCGTAAGGCACATTGCCGCGCCCGGCAAAGCGGAAAAACTGGCGTAGTGCGGCTTCCTTGATGTGCGGATCCAGTTCCACGCCACACTCGGCCGCCAGCAGCAAGAAGGTGGTTACATGCACCCCGGCGGCATTAATCCGGCCATAACGAAAGTTGCCCCGATGACGGGTCGACCAACCGCCGGGCAGATAATTATACTCAGCATCACGCACCAATTGCTGGATGAGCGGAAGCGCGGTTTTATCACCGGTTCGGATATAGTATTCCGCAATGGGAATCCCGCTATAGCCAGTATGCCAGTTGACTGAAGAGATCGTGTTGTCATTTGCATGCTGCTGCGCAAGTTGCGCAATCCACTCGCGCACCACCCGCAAATCCTGATCCTCGCCCGTTGACAGCAGAAAAAGCATCCGCAAGCCGCCATCGTATCGAATCCGCGGCTCTTGCGCGGCGGCCCAATCGGCAAGATTACGAACGATACGATCCGACTTCGCACAATTGAGCGGCCAGGTATCACTATACGAACCGAGCGCGGGGATGCGCACCACAACATTACGCGCCACGGAATTTTCATCATCACGCACAACAAGCGTAATCACACCATCGCGCGCTTCTGCCTCCGTAATGATATGGCCCAATTGAATCCGCGGATCAATATCACGTAACCTCTGGCCATTGATCTGCTCAATAATCTGGCCTTTTTTCAGCACGCCAGTCTTATCGGCGGGAGACCCCTCCTCAACAC
>PXDG01000149.1 GCA_003565105.1 Parcubacteria group bacterium
CAATCTAATGTTGATGATTCAGCATTTAAATCAATATTAAGATTTCTATTATTTTGCTGAAGAATAAACTCTGAAGTAGGACTACTTTTTGTATAATTATTGAGTAAAGTGGTAAATCCAAAACATTGACCACAATCCCAAGCGACATAATCTGCATTCCATCCTAGTGAAGCTGAGTATCCTGGATTACTAGGAGCGTTCACTAAGGGATCTGCTAGAGATCTAATTTCGTGAGTATAAATATTTTTTACATATGTATGGTATCCTTCTTTATATCCATTAGGAGCATTACCAGATGAAAAGCTTATGGGAAACGCAACCCACTCACCGTCTTGAGATATAGTACCATGTCTACTTTGTGAGCTTGCAAAAGGTTGATTATTTACATCCACAAATACATCAATGATGTTACCTGTGTCCATCTCCCTGACATACTGTCTATCATTTACAACATACAGTATATTATTCCCATTATAATTAATGCTAGCAAATCCCCAGCCATCTAAACTTTCTTCTATAATATCAACATTCCCATTTACAAGGTTCTTCCGAATGATCACTCTACCTTGCCAAGTTGGAGCAGTATATGTTGAGTCATATAACTGTTTTCTATCTCTAAATATAGCATAGTTCCCATCACCACTGAGCTCTACATACCAAGGAATATTCGGTAAACTAGCTAATGGAGTGTTTCCAGTATTTGTTCGAATCATAGTATACTCTCCAGTGGCTATAGTATACGTCCATATTTTATGCTCTGTTGAGCTTGTATTTCGTGACAGGAAGGCTACCTTTTCTCCGTTAAAGCTGATAGTTGGATAACGCGTTAATCCATGAAGTCCTTCAGATGCTGTATCTATCCATGTTCGCTCTCCTGTCTTGAGATCTGTGAGATATAAACTTGATGTTGTAGTATCAGTATCTAATGGATCATATTTAGCTTTTGTATAAGCTATAATGTATCTACCATCACCACTGAGACCATGTAAATTGGGATCTGCACCTGAGGTAAATCCTTCTGATTCTCTAGACACCATTATATGCTGCTTACTCCGTACAGGATTATCATCCGTATTCGTTGGAGTAAACTCAATCTTGTTATCTACAATATTTGCTACCCCATTATTTGGCTGAACGACTTTCACCAATTCTAATTCATCTCCATCCCAATCATAATCATTAGCTAGAGCATCGATCTCTATTGTTCTTCCCACTCGTATCTCTTCTTCTACTATGGTCTTTTCTCCGATTGGGCTATGATTTCCTGAGCCTTCGTTGGCTCGGATATCTTGAATATAGAGATATCCACCTAAGCTAAGAATAATCGTCATAAGAACGAATAGCCCAATATGTTTGTATTTCATATTATTATATAAGAATTTTATCTTTTTACGATATAATTATACACTTAATTATCTAAAACGTATAGATCGCTTGTTTTATGGTAATTGTATACGAACCTGTTCTAACCGTCCGTTGCCAAAAACAGGTATTCTTTCCTGAATGGTATGATACGGTACTGTAATATCTGTCACTTGAATTCCTTCCAGAGCTTGCATTATAATACGAGGATTACAGACTTTCCCTTCAAAGTATGAGCCTGTCTTCGATCCATGATAGGTCTTTCCAAAGGTAATATTTTGAGCATCACTCATCTCTATTGTTGCTTGTCCAATGTTTTCTCGCCCCACCAAAAAGTCATTAATGTAGAGCTCTATATACCCATCGTCGGACTCGCTATCTGCTGGTGAATAGATAGCTCGTAGACTATGGGTTTTGTCAAAAAAGTCTTCTCCTATGGGATGAGTAATAGTAAAAAATTCATCTTCAGGATTCGTACGTCCAATACGAAATTGAATACTATCCGAACTCTGATATATTTCCCAATTAAAGTGTCCTATAATTTGTTGATTATCTTCTTCTATATTCATAGGATTCCAATCAAGAGCCACACTAAAGGGACCATCATCAAATTCTGCAGCTGTCTCAGGCATAATAATTCGTGTCTTCCCGTCAAGAAGAAAGCACTGATTTTGTTGGGCAAAAGTAGCTTCTAACGGATCAAATCCTGCTGTTATACGATAATTATCAGTAAGAATATCAAAGTTGGTGAGTTTTGGACCAGGGAATTTCCCTACAAGGTTTTCTGCAAAAAACAATTTATATTCTCCATCATAGGCAAGAGCAATATCTTGAGTTCGTCCAAGAAATCTTTCTGGTAATGGGACTCGGTATTCTTGATCCAAAATACTGAGAACCGCTTCTGAGAAGGTGAAGGTTAATTGAATATCTCCCGTTATAACCTCTTCTCTTCCTCGAATCTCCTCGGTAAGAAGTACCGCAAAGGTCTCTTCATCTTCTGCTATTGTAGTGACTTCTGGCTGTAAGATTTGAGTATACAGGGTATGGTCGGCTTCAGCTACTAGTTCTTCTTGGATAAATTCAGTATCCCAGACTCTAGGTAATTGAGGTGCCATTTTCCAATAGACATCTGACCCTGCCAGACTGATGGATATTGGAGTAGTTGCTGCTAGAGGTATAATAGGATCAAAGCGGAGTGTCCCAATATCTGTAATACCACGAAATAAGATATTGTTCACCTCTTGTGGTTCACCCATTTTTTGAACAGTTAGGACTCCTTCTGTATCTGTTAGATTCCCAACATTTACTTCTATCGTACTATTAAACCCGTACGGGAATATATTAATACTCACCACAAATAGTAGGATTGATATTGGTATAAGATAAGCGAGAAATGTTGTGAGTTTTTGGAACGATATATTTTGTAACACACCTTTAAAGTATCTTTCAAAACGAGAGGTCTTGTTTGAATGAATCGGCACATGCACTTCTTCATGTACTTGTGTTAGATCTATAATATTTTCTCTTCGGGTTTTATTTAAGGCTGATCCAGTAGGAGCTGATTTTACAGATTGGGTTGTATCTGTCTTGAATTTTTGAAAGAAATCTTCTAAAAAATCTTTTTTCTTAGCTAAAGCGTCCCATTCATAAAAAGCAAAC
>PXDG01000025.1 GCA_003565105.1 Parcubacteria group bacterium
GATCGATCCCTGGTGGGAACAGCCACTGAAGCGGTATTCGGAACGGGTTTCTTCGCGGACCACCCGCCCTTCCAGATCGAAAAGATACTTTATCTCCTTCTCCGTATGAATTTCGAGGGCGTCACGCCGCAGCGCCGCCGCCAGGCGTCCGTGCTCCCCGCTCGACGCCTGTGCCACCGCCAGGTACCCCGGGCAGTCGTACAAAGTCCGTTCCGCCTGGTACTTGAGCGGATCATTTTTGGTTTGCGTAGTGCCGGCGGTTGCCGGCGTGGGATGAATGCGAGTCACCCGGGGACCCTAACCCGGATTCCGTCACCCAGGCCCGTCAACGATTGGCAAGGTTTGCGCGGGGATTGTCCTCCCGCGTTGGCCCGACCTCCCGCCTGCAGGGTCTTTTCGTTTGATGGCCGGTCTGTTTGAGGTGGCGCGGCAGGAGGGACTTGAACCCCCAACCAGCGGTTAGAAAACCGCCAGGATCAGGTAATAAAGCGATCTTCTAGGCATCAGAACACTTTTGCCTTAGAGGAGGAGCTTCTCACGGCCATAGCACTTTACCCAGAAAGAATCATGTTCTATGAGTCGGCCCCAGATAGTTCATTTCCGAATATAATCAAGAATTTTACGATAAGATTAAAAGAGACGAACGCTAACTTTAATATTGAGATAGATAGTGGAAATATTGAGCAAACTGTTTTAGGTAATCTCTTTTCATTGTATCCGGATGAAAATCTTAGATGGCTTGCTGCGACGCGGAAAGAAGTTTCAAAGACTCGAAAGAAAAACCCTATTCAGTAGTGGATTATAACAAACCCTCGCAAAGAACGCGCCCATGTGGTTCCAGAGTGATGGTCGGAACGCCCGCCCGCCTCGTCGCCGAAGAAGATCTCGGTATCACGCGTTTTCTTCATGGCACTATGGATTCGAGCGCAATATTGCACATATCCCTACTGTTTTGCGAGACTTAGTATATAATAAAAATTATTTAAATGCTTGCCTAGTTTATTCGTCATTTATACTCTAGGTTTATTTTCAACTGAAAATTCAAGAAAGATGAAAAAGAGCGGTATTTCCCAACAACAAATTGCAAGGGACCTGGGGGTCTCGCAGACGCTTGTTTCCATTGTCTTGAATGGGCGCAAAAAAGGCGTTTCCGAGAAGGCCTACGAACGTATTCTTGCTCATGCCCAGCGAAACGGCTATCGTCCCAAAGGAATTGCTTCGGAACTGATAGCCGGACCGGTGAAGGTAGGTTTCATTTTGCGGGCCGGGGCGACGCTTTACAGTCAAAGCCCGTTTTTCGGTCATGTTGCGCACGGCCTCCATGAATATTTGTCGGAGCGCGGTGCCGATTTGGTTTTCATGGGAATCGAAGACGATCTGGATCTGGACAGTCTGGAGCGACTGCGCACCCCGGGTTCGTATGCCGGACTGGTCGTTCTTGGAGAGGTCAAGCGCCCGTTCCTCCAAGCTCTGGTAAAGTTGCATCCGCGAGTCGTCTCGGTTTCATGCCAGTACTCCGGGCTTTGCGACTCGATCCTTCCCAACGAGGAGCATGCGGCAGATCTGCTCGTCCAGCATTTGATGGATCTTGGGCATACCCGTTTTGCGTGGGTCGGAGGCAATAAGGGGTATCAGCGGTCGCTGAGCCGGTTCAAGGCGTTGAAGAGTTCACTCCATCTGCGGAATATCGAGATAGATCCCCGGTTTTGCATCGAATCTGAAAGCGGTGGTGATCGTCGTGGGGGCGGAACGATCGCCAAAACCATGCTTGATTGTGCCAACGAAGGGGAGAGGCCGACGTCTTGGATTTGTTTCAATGGAACAATGGCCCGCGGAGTGGTGGATTTGCTGAAGACTCAGGGGGTGAGTGTGCCCGGCGACATCAGCGTCGCCGCGCTCGATGCTACCCGTGTCTGCGAGGAGGAGCACCCAACGCTGACGGGGGCGTCGACTTCGCCGGAGTTGATGGGCCGAATGGCGGCTGAACGGCTACTGGAGAAGGAGGAGTCCAAGAATGGGAAGAGCTTTTTTGATATGGTTCTCGCGGCGGAGTTGAATGTGCGTGAGAGCACAGGTTCGGCTGCAGGCAAAATTTCGAAGACGACGAAGGTGCGCAAGCGTGTCGTCGCGCTTGAGGATGTGAGATAAGAAGAACTTCTTGACGCACAGGGGTAATAGTTATTGCATCACTGTTAACAGGTGATTCTCTTTGGAGAAGTCTTGAACCAGGCCGTTCTCACTGAACGCCGTGGATCTCAGTCGAATATAATGGTTATGCCATCTCTCAAGCCAAAATCCAAACCTTTTTTCATCGGAATTGACTCTGATGGCACGGTCTTCAATTCTATGGAGGTCAAGCACAAGCGTGTTTTTCAACCGACTGCGGTGGAGGTATGGGGGCTGGACGCGGTGGAAGGGCTGTTCAACGAGCTTGCGGAGTCGATTAACTTATATTCGGTCCACCGGGGCGTTAACCGGTTTCAGGGCTTGGCGATGGCATTTGAGCGGCTTTCCCTCCAGTCAGACGAAGGGCGTTTATTGCTTGAGGGGTATGAGGTGCTGCAGGAGTTTGTGGATGCCGGCGGGGCGCTGTCTTTCGCCGCGCTGGCTGCATTCAATCGTACGCGAAAATCGGACTTCCTGACCAGAGTGATGGACTGGAGTTTACGCAGTGATCAGCGCTACTCTGCGATCATGCAAGCGGAGGGCAACCCTCCTTATGCGGGCGTTCATCGCACCCTTGCCCGAGCGTTCTCAGCCAGTGAGATAGTTGTGGTTTCTTCGTCATCGCGTGAAACGCTGGATAAGGATTGGGGCGACGCTGGATTGCTGGAAGTGATCACCCAGCTGATGGGGCAGGAACAGGGCAGTAAAACCAGGCAATTGGAAACGCAGTTGGGGGAGGGGCGGGATCCTGCGATGGCATTGATGATTGGGGATGCCCTGAGTGATCTCGACGCGGCCCGCGCCAACGGGATTCATTTTTATCCGATTACGCCGGGGGCCGA
>PXDG01000118.1 GCA_003565105.1 Parcubacteria group bacterium
TCGGCGAAGCCCAGCTTGGCGGCCTCGGCGCGATTGTTTCACTTCACCGGCTTAATAACCGGTTTTACGGACTGCCCGAAAACGATCAGCTGCTGCGTGAACGGCTTAACAAAGAAGCGATTCATGAACTGGGCCATACCTTCGGCCTGCTGCACTGTCAGGTACCGGGCTGCGCACTGAACGCTTCGACCTATGTTGAAGACATCGACCAGAAAGACCTCCGACTGTGCCATGAGTGCCGAGCGCATATCAGCGCTCAGGTGTCGGTCTGAGCACCCATCAGCGCATCAAGCACCTGATAATACTGCTCATCGGTGAGCATATCCGCCAGGCCGGTGACCTGCTCTCCGCCATCCTGCAGTGTCGGTCCAAGTCCCGCAGCGCTCTGTTCTATCATGGCGCCTACCGTTTCAACCACGGACTGCTCGGACTGCTCATACCACTGTTTTGCTTTTCTGCCGAAAAGCAGATTCTGGAGATCATGCTCAAGATTATCAGGCTGCAGCGCTATCAGCCAGCCGCTCTCCCAGGAATCATCAACAATCAGTTCCGGGGACTTATACAGCAAAGCGTTCACCGCGCTGACAACGCCGCTGACCGGACTCGTGAGTTCGAGTACATGCTTGTCCTGTATGACATGGGCAAACACACGGCCCTGCTCAACCCTGTCACCGGGTTTGGGCAGCGATACCGCGCGCACCTTCACCAGAAAATTCGTTACAATACCGTCAATGCCGACCCGGACCAGCGCAGGGTTTTCAACCCGCGCCCAGCAATGCTGACGATTGAAAAACAAAGCATCATGCAGACCGGTATCGTTTTCACAGCGCCCCCCATCGTGAACAGGCGACGCCGCATCAGACACGCTGCCGAAATCATTGCGCATAACCCGGTCAAACATGCAGCGCTCGCACTGATATTCTAAGGTGCACAGTTTGTATGATATGAGTCCGGCACCCATCCATACACATTTATTTTCATGTTCAGGAATCACCTGATGCCGTGTTGCACTCATTGTGTACACTCCGTTTGAGGTTCGTCCTGACAGCATACGCTCTCCTGCGCTGTGACCGCCATGCTATGCCGTGTGGACTTCAGGCTGTGCATGCCGGTTCGCAGAGCGGTCGGCACTGCCTGATTCGCAGTGCCGACAAAGCCCTGCCGTATGTTATTTCTTCTTTTTTGCATCTACCTTCTCCCCACCGTCAGCCATGGTGGCACCCAGACCCGGCTGGTACATAACACCGGGGAGCGGCTCCTCAGCGGGTTTGGTCTTGAGCGTCATGGTGAACATGGCACCGATAATCAAAAGAGTTGCTGAAATCATGAACGAGGATGCAAAGCTGCCGGTCGAGGCCATAACCATCTGTGAGAGCCTGCTCATCACGAATCCGCCCACACCCCAGGACGTAAACAGCAGCCCATAATTAATACCGAAGTTCTTCAGACCCCACATATCCTTGGTGAAGGACGGGAACAGGGAAAGATTCGTTCCGTAATTGAAACCGATAAAGGTTGCCAGCAGAACCAGCAGCAGGGCGCTTGTATTTTCGGAACCCACAATCGGAATACAGGCGGCCATCAGCAGAGCCTGCAGAACCAGCATGATCAGCAGCGTATTGCTGCGGCCGATCTTGTCGGACATGACACCGGCGACAACACGACCTGCCGCATTTCCGATCGCCATAATAGCCACTGCAATAAACGCAGCCTCGCCCATGCTCAGTTTGGCCATTTCAGCAACATTACCGATCACCATCAACCCGGCGCCGGCACCGATAAAATAGATAAACCAGAGTTTCCAGAAACCTCCCGTGCGCAGCATATCCATCGGCGCGACATTTTTCTCAGCCGCAGGGGCCTTCGCAGCAGCTTTTGCCGTCGACGCGCCTGCCGGCACGTAGCCTTTTGGAGGATTATTGAGCATCATAGCCAGCGCACAGACGACAATCAGGAATGCAATACCGAAAATCATCATGGAACTCTGCAGTCCGACACTGCCGACCAGATACTGGGACAGCGGAGCGATATAGACTGAGGCAAGTCCAAAACCGGACACGACCAGACCGGCGATCAGGCCTGTTTTAGCGGCCGGGAACCACTTCAGCGCAGGAGGCGTTGCCGAGGAATACCCAAAGCCGATGCCGGCTCCCGCAAGCACACCAAAACCCAGCACCCAGGCAATATAGCTGGTGGTTTGGGAAATCCAGATAAAGCCGATCCCTACGAGTACACCGCCTATCATCGCGGTCAATTTCGGTCCGAGCTTGTCCTGACACTTGCCTGCCAGAATCATGGAGAACGCAAACACCATGCAGCAGATTGCATAGGGATCATTAAGCTTTGCCATATCCCAGTTAAACGCGCCGGCACCGCCGGCCTGAATCGACTCGGCAATAGCGCCTTTGAAAATACTCCAGGTGTAGAGAATTCCAAGGGCAAGATTAATTCCAAGCCCGGCCATAGTAACCGTCCAACCTTTGTTTTTAACGACCTGTGACATGTGAACCTCCTTCTGATGATGAGTTGTGTATATGTGCAATCTATATTGTTAGCACCATATGTGTTCACCTATCAAACACTTTCAATATTCGTGCCAATTTGACATAATTGCCAACTGACAATAAGTCACAGAACAATGTATCAAATTATGCTTTTTTTATTTTATTTTAATTCAAAAACCAAAATAATGCCTCGAGTTAAGCACACATTCAATGTTTATTTTATTTACAGCTACGTGCCGATACGGCGCCCCCCGAGATACAAAACAAAGCCAAATCAGTAAGTTACAAACAAACCCGGCATGTATGTAAACAAAACACACAGGTGTTTACTTTATTAACATACGTTTGAAAACAAAGCCGCTTATCACCGCAGGAATAGACTTTTTTGCGGCAGGAACGAAAAAAACGCCGTATCCGGATGATACGACGTTTTCTTTAAGGTGAAACTGATGGATTGGAGATATAAAAATAGAAA
>PXDG01000099.1 GCA_003565105.1 Parcubacteria group bacterium
ATTCTTGTTAACACTTCTTGAGTATATTCTCCAATCCCCCCTTTAAACCCATCATATATTCCTCGAACATCTACAGCTAAATCAATCCTACTCATATTTGTTGGAATCTACTTCTATTAAGAATAATTACTATTGCCCCACTGATTCCTATAAATATGGAACCCAAAATCCAAAATATCATCTGATATGATTGAGGTCTCATTACTACTGGTGTAATTTCAACTTGGTAATTTTCATACAAATGATTTGTGAGCCTGATTCTCAATACTTCTGCAATAGCTTCTGCTCGTCTATGTCCTAATTCAGCTTCTAAAACATTGAATCTCACTTCTACTATTGTAGCTGAGAGTTGCTCCACCTGAAATAGACTGCGAAGTTCTCTTAGGGATATTTGTTCTGCAAGATCTGGTTCACTTTGAGATATAATCTCTTCTACAAAAGCAGGACTCATAAACCATCGAGAAACATTTTCACTTATCAATTCTTCCGCCTGCATCGCATAATATCCATCATAAGAATAATACGTATCTGAAGATTCTCTTGATTGATGAATATTCAGAGAGATGGATACGTCATACCCCTGTATGAGAAATTGAGGAAGCAGTCCACCAATTACCCCACTAAGCAAGATACTAATGCTGATAATTACCCAACTTGGTGTATGTAGGAAACATTTATATACGCTCTTCATAGTGATGTTGATTATACTTAGTATTGACGAAATGCAACAATTCTGATTGGAATCTCTCTTGGGAAAACACTTGGGCATTTCTTCGAATTGTTTCTGAATCAAAATCTAATCTTTCAAATCGCTGAACAGCAGAAGTGATAGACTGAGCGGTTTGTTCGGTAAAAAATATTCCCGTCACACCATCTATAACACTTTCCAGAGCCCCTCCTTGAGCATACGCAATCACTGGTCTACCCGCAGCCATAGATTCTACAGGAACGATACCAAAATCATCTTCTGATGGAAATAATACTGCCTCACATCCAGAAAAAAGAAGGCGTGTCTCTTCATCCTGTAAGCGCCCCATAAATTCGATATTGGGGTATCCTTGAGCTAATTGTTTTAAAGTATTCTCTTCTGGACCTGCTCCAACTATTTTTAATAATTTACCATTTTCACAAAAAGCCTCTATTACAATATCATAATGTTTATAAGCCAGGAATCTTCCTACAATTAAGTAGTATGGTTCTTCAGGTCGAATAACTTCTGGAAAATCATTTACACTCACAGGAGGGTAAATAACATCAGCTTCAAGATGATAATACTTTTTTATTCTTCGTGCTACATTTTTTGAATTCGCAACATAATAATCCACTCTATCCGCAGAAACCTTATCCCACATTCGAATATAATTCATAGCAAAAGGAAGAAGAGATTTAACGAATGAAGAATACTGAAACTCAGTAAAATATCTATGACAATCATCCCAAGCATATCTCATGGGGGTATGACAATACGAAATATGAATAGTATCTGGATCAGTGATAATTCCCTTAGCATAACTACTGGATGAAGAAATTACAACATCGTATTCTGAAAGATCAAGATCTTCTATCCCTAATGGCATCAACCAAGGAAACATTCTGTGTTTTTGTTTTGCCCAAGGAATATTTTGGATAAACGAAGTCCGAATATCTTTGTCGTGAAAAGCTCCGTACATACTTTCTGAGTCATACATCAAAGTATAAATTGGAGCAGAAGGAAAAAGATCGCTCATAGCCTCAAGAACCCGCTCTCCTCCACCATACTGAACTAAATAGTCATGAACCAAAGCTACCTTCATATAGTATATATTCTGATCTGTGTTCTATTATATTAATTATGTATTTTTTACATATACTGTCTGAGTTGGATATGCAATTTCCACTCCAAGTTCTTCTAATCCATCCTTTACCCCAAAATTAATTGCTTCCTGAGTGTCCATATACATATTAAAGTCTCCTGAGAGAACAAAATACACTGCTTCAAATGTCAATGCCGAATCTCCAAAAACATAAAAGTGAACTCTATCTAAACTCGCAGTCTCAACTTCATCAATCACCTTCTTAATTAAATCTTTTACTTGACTTAGTTGAGTTGAAGTTGTCTGATAAGCAACACCAATCCGAAAAACAACACGTCGTTTAGACATTTGCTTAAAGTTATTCACCCGAACCTCAGTCAACTCTTTATTTGACACAATTAACTCTTGCCCATCCAGACTTTCTATTCGCGTAGATTTGACCCCAATTTTTTTCACAACTCCCATATCGGTGCCTACAATAATAAAGTCTCCGCTCTTAAATGGTTTATCAAAAAAGATAGCTATAGAGGCAAAAAGATCCGCTAAAACATTTTGTAAAGCAAAGGCTATTGCAATACCTCCAATTCCTAACCCTCCAATCAGAGTTGTCACATTAAAGCCAAAGTTTTGTAAGACTATGAGCGCACCTGAAACCCAAAGTAACACATCTATTACTTTTTCAAACAATTCTAAAATCGCAGGGTCAAAGTTTTTATCGTTAATCAATCTTCTTTGCACAACACCATAAAATCCATATTCAACCAAACGTTGTAATGATTTCACAATATAATACACTCCAACTATAATAGTTAAATCATCCATTAAAGAGAGAATATTTCCACTTACTTCAATAAATTGAAGTGATATGTACAGAGATAAAAAGACATACAATGGCCATCCATATCCTTCGATCATTCGCACAAGAGCATTATCAAAAGAAACCGGAGTTTTTTCAGAAAAATCTTTTAGTCTATGGATAATTACCGTCTTAAATATATAAAGGGTAATTGCAACTATACCAAAAATAACGAGTGCTAAAGAATACTCCGCTAAACTATTTCCCATATAAACATTATCCATCCAGTCAGGTAAATCAAATGTTGATATAATATTCAAAATTGATTGCATATAATAATTCATTACTGTTTTTATGTCGATTACATATTAATCGTATCCTGATTCAGATTAGCATATTTATGAACTCTTCTCAAGTAATGTTACAAATTCCGACCTAGTCTATGAGTGATGATTTTTCTTCAAAAACCTCTTGCAAAATTTGAACAGGCTCTAAATCAGGATACGCTTGCTTTACTTGTTGTAAGTATTTATTCGCCTCATCAAAACGGTCCCTATCCATATACTCCTGCACCAACAACAAAACTAATCCTGGATCGGCTGGGAGCTGCTCTTTCGATAGTACAAGCACATATTCTTCTAATATAGACAACCTATCTACCGAAGACTCGAATAGTTCTGAATACAGTATACGTGTTGTCCATATATCTGGAAGAGATGGATTCTTTTCAAAAGCACGATCAAGAAGATCTCGAATTTTATCGGATTGAACATCATTGACTTCCTCTAAGACTTGATCATCTTCAATGATAGTACCTAACCTCCTCTGAAGCTGAGAATTTTGGATAGAAGCATTTAATTGAATCAATAAAAATTGAGCTTCTGTAACTAATGTATGAGCGCTTTCAGGTGCTAACATTTGTAATGAACGCAACCTATCTTCAAACAAACTATTCGGTAATAATACTGTTTCAGATATTTCAATGAGGACCTGTGCTTCAAATAATTGAACGGCGTACCATTGTGGAAAGGCTGTAACCAAGTTCTGGGTAACTCGAATAATATCTATTGTAGTTTGTTCTAACGCTACAGGATCATCATCAAACTCTTTCAAATTATTGAGTAACAGACGAACATATTCTTTAGATGCAGATATGTGACGAGGATTATAATCCAATATTTCTTCCAATTCCGTGACGTTCGCTCCTGCAGAAGCACTTCTTATACTCTGATTATTCCAGAGAATATCAGAGTATGCCGTTTTTACCAACACGCCGCTTCCCCATACAGACAGAGCAACTCCAATAATAAGAATACTCCCAATCACACCTTTTGTCATAGCATTTAAATCAGAAAATCGAATCTTGATGCCAGAGTTATCTTGATACACGTAGTACATAATTCGAGCACAATATACCGCTCCAAGAAAAATTAATGTAGTACTATATGAATGAAATATTCCAATAATACTCAGTTGAAATAGACCTAACATTGATACAATATAAAAAGGATCCCTGTATAATGTTTGATTATAATAAGAACGAAAGAATACTCGTAAAAACCATCCTACAAACAAAAGCATCATTATTAGCCCCAAAAAACCTGTTTCTACAAACCATTGAATATAACTATTGGATATTTCTACGACACTTCCTTGTGATATAAATTCAAGATTACGATTCCCCTGTCCGAGCCCCACACCAAAAACCAGAGTATCTTGCGTAAGAACAAGAACAGCTGGGACAACTTCTTGCATTAACCGACTATCTTGAGCAACAAGCACAGATCTCCCATTAGACAGCAAGACGAGACTCATAAACACAGAAATTAACACCAAAATAAACACACCCGCAAAGCGCAATCTTTTTTTCTTCAACACCAATCCTGGTTTTAGATACAATATTAATAGCAGTCCTAAAGTCAAGCTTACTGATACAGAAGGAATAATCACTCCTTCTTGCCCCCAAAATGCCAAGAGAAAAGAACCATTTACTACACTAAGTCCCAAATAATATAGTACAGTAAGTGGTTTCAAACGCTTTGATAGATGCTTATCATAAAGAGTATACATCATCTGAGCTACACTAGAAACAAGTATTACCGCACTACACAAAACTTGATCATTAAGAGTCGGTCCAACTAAGGTTTCTGGGAGTTGATTTCCCCCTATTAATGTAAATATCGGGGTAATGAATGGAGCTCCTCCTAATGCAAAAATCAAGGTATAGAGAGCAGAAAGAGTAACTCCGACCTCAATCCCCCAATATAATAATCTCAACCTACGTCCAGATGGGAATAAACTAAAAATAGTGATAAACAGAATCCAGCCCATAAATAACAAAAGACCGACTGGTGGTATCTGCCAAGAAGTTCTCATAGCAAAAAGTATATATTGAACACAAAAAAGTATTGCTCCACTTATTAAAACTACAGGAAAGTGTATTCGCTGAATCCTATTTTGAAAGAGACTCGTAAAGATCCAGGACAAAATGATACATATCAATACTCCAAGTAACAACAATACTTTAGGATACTGCCAAGGATCACTAAACCCATCCCAGTATACAATCGTTATTATAAAACCTACTAGGCCCCACTTCAATAAAGCTAACTCATTCATCATTATCGCCCAATACTTCATACTTCGTTTTTTAGACTCTTTACTCTCATTATTCATATTATATCAAACATATACTGAGAATCCTATCTCCTAAATTTTTGATGTACAGTTATCCACAAAAAAGATGTATTGACGAATATTTCTAAATCTGTAATACTATTAATGTATATCAATTAATAAATATATACAATATGAAGACAAATATGAAGTCCCAAAAAGGATTTACATTGCTTGAAATATTGCTGGTTATCGCAGCCATCGGTATTCTTGCAGCTATCGTAATCGTGGCTATTAACCCACAGAGACAGCTTGGACAAACTCGTGATGCACAACGACGAGCTGATGTTCAAACTATTTCAAATGCAATCTATCAATACATCATTGATGGGAATGCACTGCCATCAACAATAACAGCAACTGCTACAAATATTGAAGAGAGTTGTACAACCCCAGGAGCAGATCCAGTTGATCTATCTGCCCTTACTGCTGATGGAGAATATCTTGCAGCTATTCCTACAGAACCTAGTCCAGATGCAACTGATTGTTACCAAGTGAGATCCCTTGATGGAGGGCGTATTGAAGTATCAGCTCCTGCATATGAAGAAGCTGATGCATTAATTGAAGTTACTCGATAAGTACTAGAACGTACCTATCAGAACTCCCAAAAAGACCAGCGTTGTGCCTGGTCTTTTTGGTTTCTTTGAATAAGCTAACCGATCTTCAAATGAAATCAAGCTAATATTATACTAAAACTATCTCAAGACGCCACTTCTTATTTGAAGTTGCCTATTATACTTTGATATATCAAAATTATGTGATATAATTTTTTTCACAAAACTGATTGAGGACATATATATGACTACTCAAATGTGTCAGAACCTTGAGTTATGTTTAGAAACCAAGCAGATCATAAACATCTTACTCGATATATCTACTGGCCTAATAGGATACCCCAAATCAGAGGCCATTATTGAGTGTATTATCACCTACATCATTGTAAGCGGTACAGCCTTAAGTATGTGGCACACTACCAATGAAAAAATGGCCCTTTCCCAACGTCTTGAAACTTCTGGTATTCCTCAATGGCTTACCCAAGGTATAAATGAGGATCCTATCCTTCAAGACTACGTCAGATAACCACAAAGGCTCGAATCAATGAATATTCGAGCCTTTATTCTTTGAATAAATCAAAGAATACTACTTAGGACATAGGACAACGGAACCCAAAATCCATCTAATCCTTCATCAACATCTTAAATTCTTCAACCATATCTACTGGAGTTGGATCAATACCGTAGGTTAAAGCTAAATAATATGCAGTCCAATCCCCCACCAAAATCATACTAACCAAGTTGGCTAAATGATTACCATAATCTGGGACTACGACTTCTTTTACTGATAAACCTCGCTCAGTAAAGAGACTTTTCATTACCTCCATTCGCTTCACATTTCGGTTCTGTTCTGATTCATTACGTACAAATAAGAACTGGAAGTTCGCTTGTGGATTGGTAAATCCAACCATCTCATTGTGATTAAGCTCTGGGAAATAATTCCAAAAACACGGAGTCTTTGCATTCTCATTGATCTTAATTTTCCAAAGAAGGGCTGCTCGCTTGTACTCGTTGGTAGTATACACAACTGGGGTCTTCCCTTGAATCAGCTGTGCCAATTCTTTTCCTTGTTCTTCAAAACTGGCTGGATTGACTTCGTTTAAAGCATTCTCTAATATCTCAGCTACACCAGAGTCCATGACACCATACTCCACCAATACGGTCAGGATAGCCTTCAAAATATACAAGGTAGCATATCGAGGCTGAAACATTGGATCTGGTTGAGGAAGAACAATGTAAGGCTGTCCAAGCTCTTGGGCTTTTTCAATCAAAGCTCCACCCGCTGCAATAGCAATTACTGCTTCGGATGATTCAAGAGAAGCTTCATATCCTGAAAGAGTTTCTTCGGTATTACCTGAATAAGAAATAGCCATTACCAGAGATCGTTTCCGCATTCTCCGCGCCCGTGAGTAACTCCGATGAATAAACATTGGAGGTAACTTCTTATTATTGGAAAGCTGGAAAAAACCTGATAAAAACAGTTCGGCTGGAAGAGCTGATCCTCCCATTCCATTGACAATAATCTCATCAAAGTATCCAGAGTAATCTTGTTTGTACTCATCAATAGTATCTACTGGGACATTTTCGATCGCAAAGTCGTAATGTATTTGTTCTATTGATTCTAGAATTACTTTTCGAAGATTCGAGGCGTCCAAATTCATATCCATACGGTTGTTCTTTATATTCTTTATACCATTTTTATTATATCACCAAGAAGGATTATTTGGCAACTGTACATACACTCAAAGATAAAAATAAAAATTTCATCTTGATAAATTTTCATTTTTATAGTAATTTATAAGTGTTAATAATTGGAGCAGATACATCATGTTAGGAAAAAAATTTGAACCAAACGACTTAATAGAGACCAGAGATGGTCGTATTGCTCAAGTCGTTTCTTGCGAGTATGACAAGAACAACCTTATGATCTATGCTCAAGAAGTAAAGTATGACCCTTTCTCTAAAGATCCTATTGAAGGTCCTGAGATATCCGTCACATCAACTTCTGTAACATTAATAGAGAACCATCAGAAAGAAACCTCTTTTGAGGCTAATGACTACCTAGTAGCTATTGACGACTAACTCTTCCCCAAAAATTCTAACAAAAAACACACCCAATGATTTCACTGGGTGTATTTTCTTCTTCCGATAACTATGAAAACACGGCTTGAGCAACATCTTGAAAGCTTTCAGCAAACACAAAGTTTAGCTCACTTTTAACGTTCTTTGGAAGCTCATCAAGATCTCTTTTATTGGATTTCGGTAAGACAATAGTCTTTAACCCAGCACGATGGGCGGCTAACACTTTATTCTTCACACCACCAATTTTCATTGCTTTTCCTCGAAGATTAATTTCACCAGTCATACCGACTTCTCGATTAATAGGCTTCTTGGTAAGTGCTGATATTAATGAGGTAGCCATTGCCAAGCCAGCTGAGGGCCCATCTTTTGGAATAGCTCCAGCAGGTACGTGAAGGTGTAGATCATGCTTCTTGATCTCGTCTGGATCGATATTATATTTCTCAGCATGAGATTTTACATAAGAATACGCTGCTTGAGCAGACTCTTGCATTACCTTTCCAAGTTGTCCTGTAAGTTGCAGTTTCCCATCTCCTTTAAAGACATTCGTCTCAATGAAGAGGATATCTCCTCCATGAGGGGTCCAGGCAAGTCCTGTAGCTACACCGACCTCATCGTGAGCATTAATACGAGTTTCTTCATACTTCTCAGCCTTCAGATACTTCTCTACCTTCTTGGGGGTAATATTAACCTCAAATGATTTTTTATCTTTGGCTAAAAGGTACTCTTTGGCTACTTTACGAGAAATCTTGGACAACTCTCTCTCAAAGCTTCTCAACCCCGCCTCATAGGTATATTTGGAAATAACCGTTAACACAGCTGGATCTGAAAAAGTAAGTTGAGTATCTTTTAATCCACTCTTTTTTAATACTCGCGGAATAAGATATTGTTTCGCTATATTGAGCTTCTCATCATCAGTATATCCAGTAAACTCAATTATTTCCATTCGATCTAATAATGGCTCAGGGATTTGCCCGAGATCATTCGCGGTAGTAATAAAAATGATATCAGATAAATCATACTCTACGTCGAGATAATGATCAACAAAGGCTCCGTTTTGGGCTGGATCAAGTACTTCCAACAATGCAGAAGACGGATCTCCACGGAAATCGGAACCGAGTTTATCTATCTCATCGAGCATAAATACAGGATTGGAAGTCTTAATATTTCGTAACCCTTGTATAATTCGTCCTGGCATTGCTCCTACGTAAGTTCGACGATGTCCACGAATTTCTGTTTCATCTCGTACTCCACCGAGTGATACTTTGGCAAATTCTCGTCCTGTTGCTCGAGCGATGGACTCTCCGATAGAGGTCTTCCCTGTTCCGGGAGGTCCAAAGAAACATAAAATAGTTCCTTGTGGTTTTTTAGTAAGTTTTTCAACTGCGAGATACTCAAGAATACGTTCTTTAATATCTGCTAATCCAAAGTGATCGTCATCAAGAATTTTTTCTGCTTTATCAAGCTCAATTTTGACTTTATTTTTCTTACCCCACGGAAGAGTTGCTAATACTTCCAGATAATTCTGAATATATGAACTCTCAGGAGAAAATGGAGGCATTTTATCTAGTCGTGAAAGTTCGTGCATTGCCTTTTTCTCGACCGCTTTGGGCATTTTTTTTGCTTTGAGCTTTTTCTCAAGGTCGGCAAACTCACTTTGATCAGAACTCATTCCTAATTCTTTTTCAATGGCTTTCATTTGCTCCCGAAGCATTGCTTCTCGGGCAAACTTCCCTACTTGTTTCTGCGTTTCTTTTTGAACTTTTTGACCGACTTCAAGAATTTCTTTTTCTTTTGTGATATAAAGATTCACTTTCTGTAACCTATCGAGTACATCACTATTTTCTAGCAAAGCTTGTTTTTCTTGATTCTTAATAGAAAGTATTGAGGTAATCAAATAGGAAATTACATCCGCCTCAACTTTATCATTGATGACTTCGTTCATAATAGGCAATGGAACAGAAACGCCCATATTCACTATTTCTTTGAACGTTTGAACAATATTTCGAACTAATGCTTCTACCTTAATATCTTCATTAGCAGGAGACACTTCTAAGATTTCCCAAGTAGCACTAAGATAATCTACCTTGTCATTAAAAGCAACTTCTCCAATAGTTCCAACTTCAGTTCCTTCTACCAGTACACCAGTAGGCCCTTCTGGCATCCTCCAGACACGAATAATTTTCGCTCGGGTTCCTACAGTATACACAGATTCAGGGGATATTTCTGCTTGTTCAGATTTTTGAAAGGTAAAAATAGGCTCAATATTTTGATCCATTGCAGCATTGAGTGCATTGAGTGATTGTTCACGTTCAAACACCAAAGACGCAATTTCTCCAGGAAAGAGAACTTTATTTTTGAGAGCTATAAGTGGAATTCGGGTAGTTAATTTGGTATCCATAAGGCTACAGAGTATTTACTTTAAAATAGATGGCATAATCTTGGTCGATAAATTCACAAAACTCAGTAATATATTTTTGAATCATAAAGTAATAATCCATAATATCTGGCTGATCTTTCTGAATCACATAGTACATTTCAGAGAGTTCCGAACCAATACTACGACCTTGTGAGAAGGTGCTATTTACTACAGAAAAGAGCTTCTGGCGTTGGCTTTCAAACTCAAATTCTGCTTCAGTATCCCAATCGAGTTCTTCTTCTTCAAGGACGTAGAACTGATAGTCGTCCATAACCCCGTAGGTCAAGAACACTTCGGCGACACCCTCTGATTGGCGTTCTTCTACGTGGAAACTTGCTACTTTCACAACAGTTCTGATTATTAATAACACATTTGTATTATACCCTAGACAAAGATATCTCACAAGTGGCAGTCTAAACAATTGACTGCTAATCCTATCGTCTACTTTCCAAAGCTTCTTTTAATGTAGCACTGTCTAAGTATTCCAACGTACTTCCTATCGAGATTCCTCGACCAAGTTTAGTAATAATTAGCTCTGTATCTTGAAAATACTCTTTGAGCGCAAGGTTTGTAGCATCTCCCTGCATAGTAGGGTTGAGTGCTAAAATAACTTCTTTGATATGCTCTCCCTCAATGCGTTCTGAAAGAGTCTCAGTATAAAGCTCATCAAGAGTAATGTTCTTCAAGGGATCCACAACGCCTCCTAAGACATGATACGTTCCTCGATACACCCCTATCTTTTCAAATTGGAGTATATCTTCTGCTTGTTCCACAATACAAAGTTGTCCCGTACGCCGATCAGTATTTTGACAAATATGACAAATCTCGTACTCTGTTTTATTCCCACAAATACGACAAATTTTTACCGCTTGTTTAATACGATGAATTTTTTTTCCTAAGCTAGTCAGATACTCTTGATCTTGACTAACCAACCAATAGGCATATCGAGTAGCAGTTTTACGCCCTACTCCAGGAAGTCGACGTAGGTCTTCAATCAAATCAACTACTGACTCGGGATGTGATGAATCTGACATAATCGATACTATTATTGTTGCATATCTGGTGGGGGGGTATGATGAAAATCGAGATTAACGAATGTGGCAAACTCTTTTCGGAAACCAAGATCAACCTTTCCAATCGGTCCATTTCGCTGCTTGGCAATATGAATTTCTGCTACACCTTTGCGATCAGTATCTGGATTCTCTCGTTCTTCTCGATAAATGAACATTACTACATCGGCATCCTGCTCGATCGATCCAGATTCTCGAAGATCTGCCAAACGAGGTATTTGAGGGGTTCTATTTTCCACCGAACGAGATAACTGAGACAAGGCGATCACAGGGACATCAAATTCTCGAGCCAACCCTTTAAGTGATCGAGAGATTTCCGATACTTGTTGTACCACATTATCTGAACGTACTGATGATTCCATTAACTGCAAATAGTCAATAACCACGAGACCGAGTTCTTTGCAATCAGAAAGAATTCGACGCAAAATAGCTCTCATTTTCATCACAGTACTTCCTGGAGTATCCTCGATAAAAAGCTGGGCTCGAGACAGAGAATCCATAGCTGGGGCTAAGAGTTCAAAATCTGCTGGATGTAGCTTCCCTGTTTTCATTTTAAATAGATCAACACGAGCTTCAGAGCTAATCAAACGATCGACTACCTCATCCTGAGACATTTCTAAACTAAAAAATACTACACCTTTGCCTGAAGTCATAGCAACATTTTTTGTAATATCAAGAGCCAAAGAGGTTTTTCCCACCGAGGGACGAGCAGCTAGAATAATAAGGTTTGCTGGTTGCAAGCCTCCAAGGGCATTATCAAGCGAATGAAAGCCTGTACGAGCACCTTTCATTCCAACACCATTATTATGGACTTCATCAATACGATCAAAGGCATCATGAAGAGCATCAGCCATCTTAATATAATTTTGTTGGACAATTTTTTGGGAAACTTGAAAAACCGACTTCTCTGCTTGATCAAGGATATCTTCAATTTCTTGATCTTCTTGAAAGCCAAGTTCTGTAATGGTAGAACCTACAGAAATCAATTTACGTAAAGTAGCTTTTTGTTTTACTGTTTGAGCATAATGAGTAATATGGGCTGATGAAGTCATTAAATCGACCAATGAGGTCAGATAATCCTCTCCTCCAACATTCTCTAATTCTTGCATTAGCTCAAGTTTATGAGTTACGGTCAGAAGATCAATGGGTTCTTTTTTATTAAACAAATCAAGCATTACTTCATAAATAAGCCCATTTTTTTGATGATAAAAGTCATCTGGAGCGAGGGTATCCACAATCTGAATAAGAGATTCTTTGTTAATCAAAATGGCTCCCAAAATTGATTCTTCCATCTCTACTGCTTGGGGAGGAATTTTATTGTGAATCGGTTGGGGATTTTTTTGAGGACGATTATTGTTGTTGTTCTGATAGGATTTTTGTGACATTGAGGTTACATTTCAGGAAGAGTTTCAATAGTAAGGAGAGCTAATCCTTGACGAAAACGACGAGCAACTTGATCAAGGATGTACAACCGACTTTGTTCTATATACGGATCTTGACCGATGACTGGACATCTATGATAGTAGGAGTTCAAAAGCTCAGCTAATTCATAGGTATATTGGGCTACAATAGCTGGGTCTAGCTGGGTTGTTGCTAAGAGTATCATTTCTGGCAACTTCA
>PXDG01000098.1 GCA_003565105.1 Parcubacteria group bacterium
ATAGTATATATGCTTCAATTTGTTTTACAAGTGCACGCTCTGCCCAACGTGAATCGGGAAATTCATCGATCACCATATCAAAATAAACGGCAGCAGCATTATATCTGGATGTGCGCATGTAAAATTCACCGGCTGAGAAATTTTTACGGGCCAATTTATTCCTGAGTTCGGAAATGTATTCGCCGGATTCGCTCACACGTTCAGAGTTCGGATACCTTGAATTAAAAAGCCTGAATCTATCAAGTGCCTGCTTGGTATAGGTTTGGTCAAGCTTATATCTTGGGCTTAGGTTGTAATAACTAAGAGCAGCTTTAAAATCTACTTCTTCCCGGCGTGGTGAACGCGGATAAAATTGCGCATACCGCTCGTACTCAGAAGCTGCAATCAGGTATCTGCGTCCGTTAAAATAACTTTCTGCAAGATAAAACTGAGCATCCTGTCCTATGTCTGTTCCCCGCCCGATCGAAACCACAGTTTCAAAAGCTCTTGCTGCATCCGACCAGTTCTCATTTTCATATTGATTCATCGATTTTTCAAAGGCTACTTCCAGTGAGTCGCCGGGGCGGATTAAATCGGTGCTTCTGCAGGATGTAAAAATAAACGCTGCAGTGAGCAAAATTAAAATTGTACGCATCAGTTTAATATTCACGTGCTTTAAGGGTTTTTATAAGTTGTTTAAGATCTTGTTTATATCCCGATTCTTCAAATGTATTCAGAATCTTTTCAGCTTCTGAGTAATAACTGTCTTTCAGTGCCGCTGCAGATTCGAGAATACTGTATTTTTCATATAGCTGAATTACCTTATCCACTTCCTGTTTTGATAGTGGTTTATTTTTAAGGCAATTCAGTAACCATTTTTTTTCTTCTTTATTGCAGGAGTTTAGTAATGAAATCATCAGGTATGTTTTTTTTCCTTCAAAAACATCTCCTGCTGTTTTCTTCCCAAATTTATAGGGATCGGCTACAATATCTAACCAATCATCCTGGATCTGAAATGCAAGACCCAGCGTATTTCCCAATTTTGCCAGTTTTTCAATTTTTGATGGCTCAGAACCGGCAGTAATTCCCCCCATCTGCATACCTGCACTCAAAAGTGCTGAAGTTTTACCACTTATCATGTCCAGGTATTCGTCAATGCTCACAATCTCTCTTTCTTCAAACTCCATATCCAGGGCCTGACCTTCACAAACCCGGTTTATTCCTTCAAGAAAAACCAGTGCCACCTTTTTATAATTAACATCTTCCGGAATTTTGTGTACCTGAAGCAAGGCTTGTGTGTACATACTGTCTCCGGAAAGAATAGCCGTTGCTGTATTCCATTTTACATGAACCGATGCACGTCCCCTCCTGCTTTCAGCCTGATCCATGATGTCATCGTGCATCAGTGTGAAATTGTGGAGCAATTCTACCGCAATAGCTGCCGGAATTGCATTTCGGGTATCGCCTTTACATAGTCCGCATGCAATTAGTGTAAGAACGGGACGTATTCTTTTACCTCCTGTTTCAAGCAGATATCTCTGAGGATCATAAAGAGTAGCCGGTGATTTAGGTAACGAAAGTTCAGACAGATTCTTTTCTATTAGCTGAACGTAAGGTGCTAAGAAATCCAATGATAATTTATTCTTTTAAATGACGGTCAAATATACAAAATTGAGAAACCGAACTCCTATTTATTCAGCAAAAGGTTTTGATTACACTGCTTCAGGTTTATACAGCCTAAAAGTGTAAGAATCATACGTGTTTGATGGGTCCACGAATCAAACAGTTGCTGAAGATTTTCCAAACCTCCGTTAAACAGTGCCTGTATAACAGGCCGTGCACTTGCAGTAAAATCGGCACCAAGACAAATCGACTTCACCATATCGTGAGCACTGTACACACCACCTGAAGCAATCAGTTCAAACCGGTAAACTTCGCGTAAATTATTAATCTCTTCTATACACTCTGCGGTTTGAAGCCCCCAGTTATCAAATGATTCAAAAACGCCGATATCCTTTCTCCTCTTGTTTTCAACCTTGGCCCAGCTTGTACCGCCGGCTCCTGCCACATCAATCACCTGCACTCCGGCTGCCAGTAATCTGCGGGCCACTTCACTATTGATCCCCGCTCCGGTCTCTTTCACAATTACCGGCACTTCACTGTCTATAACTAATTTTCTGATTCCCTGCTCAATTCCGGAAAAGTTTCGGTCACCTTCCGGCTGTATCAGTTCCTGCAGGGGATTCAAATGAACAATTACAGCATCAGCCCGAATCGTGCTAACCATTAAGTTTAACTCCTCTTCGGGGAGGCCGCCTATCAGTTGGGCTCCGCCAATATTTGCAGCAATAAATGCGGTTGGTGCTTTTTCTCTGACGATTGCAAAACTTTCACGCTCTTCCGGATGCTCGAGCATTGCCCTTTGGCTGCCAACTCCAAACGGTAAATTATTTTTTTCACAAAACTCTGCGATTTGTGAATTAATACTGCCGGCTTCAGAATATCCTCCGGTCATAGATGAAATAAATAGCGGGAAAGAAAAAGTGCGGCCCAGCAATTCGGCCTCAGTAGTAACATCGTCAAAATCTACTTCGGGCAATGCATTGTGGACAAATTGATAATCCTGCAATCCGTTGTTCTGTTGATAATTCACATCATCATTCAGGCAAACTTCAACATGATCCTTTTTCCTGTTTTGTATCGTCATCTTACTATTATAGAATGTTTAAGTGATAATCTTAAATTACGTATGAGCCACCATTTACATGAAATGTTGATCCGGTAGCATGTTTTATTCTGCCCTCGGCCAGCCAGCATACGAGCTCCGCGATTTCATGTGGTTTTGTTATTTCATCAAACGCTGAATTAGAAGTAATTCGTTCTCTGCCGATTTTTTCTATTTCTTTGACCGCCATATCGGTTTCAATAAATCCGGGAGCAACGGAATACGCATAGATCCCTTTACG
>PXDG01000047.1 GCA_003565105.1 Parcubacteria group bacterium
GCTTATCCGGTTGTGCCGAAAGGGATGGTATTAATTCGCCTTATACCGATGGCGGGCCACACCAAAGAACACATCACCAAAACACTGAATGCATTTGAGGCGATCTATTCACTTGTATATAGAAATATTGAAAATATAGTTACCGCATAAAAAAGTGTTTTTTTAAAAAATTGAACAAAAGCTCAAGAGATATACAGCTATAGGTTAGTATTAGCCAATTCCATCCCTGCGGGATTATTTTTATAAATCCGCTATCTATCCCGGCAATAAATTGCCGGGAAATAGGTCGGTCAAACACCAGTCCTGATTCCGTAGGAATGAGACAACTGAGCTTCCTCATATATTTAATTCACCAGCCAGCGGGTTTCCCATTGGGATGGCTTAAGTATGGACGCTTTTCCCGGGTGAAAAGTGTCAAAGTGTTATACAATCATGAATCAGATATTGAGCAATGCTTTTAAAACATAGCTGGAATCTTAAAACCAACTTTTCTTTACTTCCTTTTACAGCTTTATTTCACTTCTATTTTACTATTTTTAGCATGTCCATGAAAACTAACTGAAAATCCATTATGCAGCGATACATATTTGTAAGCATTCTGTTACTCACTTCTTTGCTCTACATTCCGGTCTCATCAGAAGCTCAGGACGTACCGGACAACCTGACCCTGAAGGAAATATTTCACGAACCTGTAATACCGGGCATCAGGCCGTCATTACATTCATTTTCAGGAGATCAGAAATCAATTCTTTTTTCATGGAATGATTCCTCCTATTACGAAACCGGATTATACAAAATCGGTCTGGACGGGTCTGATCTTGAAGAGATTGATGATGAAACGCCAAGGTTAATCCATTCTCCTAATAACCGAAGAATTGCATATACAAAAGATGGGGATCTTTACATTGCAAACGCAGACGGAAGCAATGAAAGAAAAATTGTGGCAACAAAAGAAAATGAGTTCAATCCGCAATGGTCGCCCAACGGTATGATGCTTGCATTTGTGCGCAGCGGTGATGTTTGGGTTACCCATGTTAACCGGGCAGAAATTAAGCAGATTACAGGCAAAGAAGATGACGAGCCAAATTTTTCGCTCGACGGTTGGGCAGGGAATAATAAGCTTATCGTGAGACAGTCGGATTTTTCAGATGCAAAAACCATCTATTTCCCGGAATACCTTGATGAATTTGTAAAACCGGGTGCTACTACCCGCGGAATCCCTGACATAACAATCTATCTGGCGAACATCAGTGACGGAGAGCTGGATACGCTTACTGCAGGAGTGCAGCGAAGCTCGGCGGCGGCAAGCTCTTCAGGAAATTATGTTGTGGTTGACTATGCAGATGATGCACTAAAAAATCGCAAGCTTAAAGTTTTTGACACACGTCAGGACTCAAAATCTATTTTGTTTGAAGACTCAACAGATGGTTGGTTACACGGATACTACATGGAGTTTGCACCCACTGCCGAACGATTACTTTTCCTCTCAGAACAAAGCGGCTGGAATCATCTGTACGTTGCTGACCTGCGCCGCAACACAGTAGAGCAATTAACAGAGGGCGACTTTGAAATTACCTGGGCGGCATGGTTGGAGAATCAGACTATTGTATATGCAAGCAATGAGGTGGACTATGGTGCACGGCACATTTACAAGATGGATTTGGCTGATGGTTCAACAAGTAAATTGACAGACAGAGAGGTATACCGTTATATGTTTTCATTGGGTCCTGACAGGAAATCCCTGGTCTATGCAAAAACCTATTTTAATGAGCCCTTTGATCTGTATATGATGGACATGGAAAATCCCGGTCAGGAAGTTCAGGTTACAAATACAGTTCCTGAAATTTTTGGTGACTATAACTGGCAAAAAGAAGAATATGTGCGATTTACCGGGCGTGATGGTGAAACAGATCTTTCAATGTCAGTCTTGTATCCGCAAAATTATGACAAGGACAGAACATACCCTGTTGTGGTGTTTGCTCATGGTGCCGGCTCTCTTCAGAATGTGTACAAAGGGTGGTCAAACAACTATTGGAGAGAGTATATGTTTCACCAGTATTTACTGCTCCACGACTACATAGTGGTTGAAGTCGATTTCAGGCACAGCACAGGATACGGCAGAAAGTTTCGCGAAGACGTAACAAACTGGATGGGTAAATATGAAACCATCGATATCGTTGACGGACTGGATTGGCTTCAGGAACGGGAGGGTACTTTAGACCTTAACCGTGTTGGTATTTACGGAGGCAGCTATGGCGGCTTTATGGCACTCTATGCAGTAACCGATAAGCCGGACCGATTCCATGCTGCAGCAGCACTCCGGAAAGTGACCAACTGGAGAAATTATTATCATGCAAATCCATGGTACACACTTCCGCGCCTTGGTGATCCGGAAGAACACCCTGAGCATTACGACAGAAGCTCACCGCTTACCTATGCTTCCGAATTAATCCATCCGATTATTTTGCTGCGTGGATTAATTGATGACAATGTTGGCGCGCAGGATGCTTTTCAATATGCTGAAGAATTGATTCAGAGCGGGCATGAAGAATTTGAAATGATGATTTATCCATCCGAACGGCATGGCTTCACAAGCCCTGAATCATGGTATGATGAGTACCGCAGAATTTTTGAGTTTTTTGAAAAGCATCTGAAATAGTTAAAGATGCTTCAAAAAAATACATCAGTCGGTGGTATGAAGTAGGTGGGGGGACTGAAATACACAGGTATTTTCCATGTAATTGCATGAGATATGCCTTTAGATTAAGCAGTGACCAGGATACTGTTTTGGGATTTGTTATTCCCAAATAGCACTATGTAAATGCAAATTTGCACAAAAATAAAGGTTTTACAACATTGACTTAATATAGATTTAGAAGTTTGCAGGCCACCTTTAATTCAATCCCATTCTGCCATGGTACTGCAAAAAGATATAC
>PXDG01000102.1 GCA_003565105.1 Parcubacteria group bacterium
TGTTGACTCCCTTTGATTTCATTGTTTTTATTCTTATGTACTAATTCTATTATTATATCATATCGTTTTTATATAGGTATGAGAAAAATGTGGGTATATCTTTGGACGGACACACGGAGGTCCTCCTACAAGGTAATCAGACCTCAATTAAATTCCTAGATCATCTTGTATGTATTTCATCTAACGCAACACTCTCTTACAACCAGGTGACTAACTCCTTGCCTAAAATCTTGAGTTTTTCACGCTTCTTTGTATAGACTCGGCTTTGAAACACATTATACTCTGCTTGTTCAATCTTATCTAAAATTGCTTCATATAAGCGACTAGCCATACGTACACCAAAGCGTCCTTCTTTGGTTAACATATCAATGCCTGGTTCAGCTTCTTGGTAGAGTTTACGGGTCTTTTCTATCTCAAATTTCATTAATGCTACGAATTGTTCATCACAGACCTCATCTTGAATGTGCGCTTCGGTTATACCAAATTGATCAAGATCCTCCTGCGGAAGATAAATGCGGTTACGATCGTGATAATCTTCTTTAATGTCGCGGAGGAAGTTGGTCATCTGCATTGCTTCTCCCAGCTTTTCTGCGTATGGGAGAGCTCCTTTTTCAAAGCCAATCACATAGGACATCATTAACCCGACTACCGAAGCCGAACCATACATATATTCTTGAAGTTCTGTATAGGTTTGATAGCGTTCTTTCCAAAGGTCTTGTTTCATCGCTTCAAGAAATTCATCTCCATACCGTAGGGGTATATCATATTGATGAAAAGTTTGAGCTGTGACCAAGAGTACGGGGTCATCTGAGAGTCGAGTATGGTAGGCTTGGTACCACTTCTCTTGCCAATCATCGAGTGCTTGCTTGGCTTGGGTAGTATCCCAATTAGGATCAGGATTATCCACATACTCATCGGGTATACGAAAGAATCCATATAGTGAATACGTAGCTTGACGCTGAGCTAAGGGTAAAAATCGAGTAGCCACATAATAACTTGTACCATATTTCTTGGTAATTGCCTTTACTTCGGAGTAGGCTTGCCGTAAGTGCTCATCCATTTAGACTGATCGATTAGCAATATAGTCTACCAAAAATAGCAGTGATTGTTTACCAGTATCTGATAAATGGGTATTTTCTTCTACAAGAGTCCGTGACTGATTGAGATACTCTCGGACTTTATCCTGCGCAAACGCGAGGGCTCCTGTGCGCTGGAATAATCCAATAATAGATGCTTGATCGGTGGGACGAATCTCACTTCCCCAGACTGCAGTAAGGTCACGGATATCTTCTTTAGTCCCGTTTTCAAAGACATACTGGGTTAAATAGGTATGCTGATGTTCACGAATATCTGACAATACTGACTTTTGAATTTTCCCTGGATCTGCCACCAAATCGAGAATATCATCTTGCGTTTGGAACGCTAAGCCCAAAGACCGTCCAAAATCCAAACAAAACTGCTCCATCTCTTGAGATTTTCCTGCCAAGGCTACTCCAATCTGCATTGGTCGTACAAAGGTGTATCCAGCAGTTTTCAAGAGCATTTTTGATTCTATGAGATTCATATCGACTCTATCACGCGTCATGATATCGACATCAATCATCTGCCCTACCACAACTTCATCAATCATTTGCATAAAGTATCGCCAGGCATCAGAATGATTGGGCAAATCTCCAAAACTTACAAAACGCTCTAGAGACCAGGCAAAGAGTAGATCTCCTACCAAAATAGCCTGTCCATTCCCGACGTGAGTATAATCTTGAGACCATCGCTTTTGAGCTTTCAAACGAGCTTCTACATAGGTGTGTACTGTTTGCTTCCCGTGACGGGTCAATCCTTTATCGATAATATCATCGTGAACCAACGCAAAAGAATGAAAAATCTCTAATGATACCAACGAGTCCATTACGCGGGTAAGGTCTTTGCCCTCAAGACTTTGATACATCAAATAGGCCATATAGGGACGAATACACTTTCCTCCTCCAATAATTTGCTTGGTATACTGGATCATATCCAAAATTCCTTCATCCTGTGTATGCGCAGAATAATGATCAAACTTGTCTTCAATAGCGGTATTCAGATAAGGTACAAAGGTTTGTTTAAAATCTTGAATGGTCATAACGTTAGCAACCAGAATAATATTATATTTAGTATATCATATTTATGAAAAATCCATACGAAACTCCCTTCCGTGAGAGGTAAATCCCAGCCGCTGGTATAACTGATGCACTTTTGGACGAGAGTCTCGACTTGTCCCAATTAACTTATAACAATGCTGATTCTTTGCTTCCTGAATAAGGCGTTCGAGGAGTTGGGTCCCATATCCTTTCCCGCGTGCTGACTCTTCCATAAAAACATCTTCCATCAATCCAAATGGTCTTTGATGTAGATCATTATACATAATATATAAATACGCATGCCCCTGTTCAGCGCCTGAGTCATCCGAGATAGCAAGTCGAATACCTTGCATCGTGGTTACTTCTGTGAGATCTATCTTCATATGAGTTTTGATTACCTTACTGTTTAGTATATCATACTATTTTTTGGTATTCACGGGGTATCTAATTTCAGTAAAAATTCTTCGGCCTGAGTAAGGAGTTCTTGTTGAAGCTCTGAAGATTTTTTATCCCAATGAGCGACCATAAAGTGCATCCGTGCTTGATCTTTGAGAATATCTCGATGCTTGGCAATAAATCTCCAAAACAAGGCATCCCAGATCTTTTCCCACTACTCATCTTTCGGATAATTACTCATTTTCAAAATATAATTGGAGCTTGAAATATATGGTTTGGTCATCATTCGCCCTCCATCAGCATACTGTGACATTCCCATCACATTCGGTACCATTACCCATTCATACGCGTCAACAAATAAAGCCATAAACCAGTCATTGACCTCTCGTGGGTTTATTTCACACAACAGCATAAA
>PXDG01000045.1 GCA_003565105.1 Parcubacteria group bacterium
CACCAAGAGACCATCATTAATCTCTACCACGACTTCACCGAGAATGAACACTCCAAGATCTTTGAGAGTACCGAGTTTGGCTACACCAAAGTCACCGTAGAGCGACCTCAGCAATTCACCTATCAAGTTACCGAAGACCGACTCGAATCCTTGTACACTGTACCTGCCTTTGCTAAGCTAGCCGAAAGCAAGGCCAAAGACCTTATCACCAAAGAACAAGAAGAATCCCAGGGTCGAGAATACCAAGAGAGTATTATTACCGCGCTTAGCACTATTGGAGATACCGTGTATGAGAATCTCAAGGAGTTCACCGACAAAGTCGATCAAGCACTGGCAGACATAGAGCTCAAGCCAAAGACCCTCAAGAAGTATCTCATCCAAGCACTCTCACAACATGATGACACTGCTCCGATACTCACCGATAGTAAAGGACGTCCACAAGCCGATACGAGTTTGCGAGATTATGAGAAGATCTCTCTGGGACAGGATATCGACGAGTATTTCTCCCGAGAAGTCCTGCCGTATTATCCCAATGCGTGGATGGAACGCTCAGCCGACAAGATCGGATACGAGATTAATTTCTCAAAGTATTTCTACACCTATACGCCCCCTCGAAGTTTGCAGGAGATTGAGGCGGATATTGAGGCACTTACTCGAGATATCGACCAGACATTAGCCGAAGAGATTTAGAAAATGAAGAAATGTGTTGTATAATGAAGTAAATAATACGTTTAAGAGAAAATGTATGGCTACTCTTAAGAGAGTGAAAAAAGGATCATATCATGTAGTGCCACATTCAAAAGGATGGGCAGTGAAAAAATCAGGAGCAACAAGAGCTTCTGGAGTTTATGCTACTCAAAAAGAGGCAGAAAAAAATGCAAAAACATCAGCCAAGCAATTAAAAACAGAACTATTTATTCATTCTAAGTCAGGAAAGATTCGGGAAAGAAATAGTTATGGTAAAGATCCACATCCACCCAAAGGATAGTTCTGAATAACGACATATAATGCTTTAGTATGACAGAAAAAGCTCTTACGATTTGGATAGATGAATCGACTGATATAAAAATTGAAGACAAAGAATACAATCTTATTGGATATTTGATTACCAATTCAGATTCGGAAGAATTTCAATTTTTAAACGAGTTAAGACAGTCGCGGAAAAAAACACGATGTTTTAAAACATTGCACGGAAATAGAATAAAACCACAAAGAGAATTAGAAAAAATAGACCTAATAGCTTCTTGGTTAGATGTGTTTCAGCAATCTCCACAAGTATTCTTTCATGCTTTTCTTTATAAAAAAGAGTCAAGAGAAATTCAATCTTCTGAATCATACGAACATTATTTTGCAAAAAAAAGTGTTGCATCCATAGCTAATAAAATGAAAGAGGAGGGCTTTGATTACGAAACGTGGTTTCAAGGAGTGAAATCAGTGAAAGTTCTGTTTGATAGAAGGCGAGCTCATCATATAGAAGTCTCCCAAGACGATTCACAACAAATTATATTAGAGAGACTCAATAGTCTTGAGAACGTATACAAAAAAGAAATTAAAGAAGAAATAGAAAAGATATCGGGAAGAGATATTGCTTTAAGGTTTTCTTTTCTGTCTGCGGACTGCTTTGACGCAATGCAACTATCAGATATTATGATCTATCTTATCCGACATAAAATCCAAGCACAATATGGGATACAAGATGAAAATATATTCACGCAGCTTTTTGATACACACTTTATAAATTCATTAGATGAAGATATTCAACAATACTCCCTTATGGATATTTATCAGTATGATAAAAAAATGAATTTTTATGATGAAATAAATTAGTATGGGACGAGAACTTAAGACATATCAAAGCTATACAGACTCTGGAGTAGAATGGATTGGGAAGATTCCTGAGGATTGGGAGGTGCGGAGATTAAAGCAATTGGGAACTATTGTAACAGGTTCTACTCCAAAACCAGACGATAAATTTTGGGATGGGAAGATAGATTGGCTCACACCAGTAGACCTCTCTCAAGTTTCAAAATTCACGATTTCTTCCAAGCGAAAAATTACAGAAGAAGGGTTAAGATCATGTGGAACTACATTGATCAAAAAAAACTCTCTAATATTGTCTACAAGAGCTCCAATAGGTTATCCAAGAATATTATGTAATGAAGCCGCATTTAATCAAGGATGCAAAGGATTGGAATTCAATACAAAATCATCTGACTCCAGATATATTTATTATTTAGTTTTGACAGGAGAAAAATACATTGCAGAATTAGGTAAAGGTGCAACATTTTTAGAATTGAGTACTTATGATTTTGCAAATCTTACTCTTTCTCTCCCTCCCCTCCAAACCCAACAACTCATCGCTGACTACCTCGATCAAGAGACGAGCGACATCGACTCACTGATCTCCAAAGATCAGAAGCTCATCACCCTTCTCGAAGAGCGACGACAATCTTTGATCTATCATCTCGTCACTGGCAAGATCCAACCCGACGGAACTCCAACCACAAATATCAAAGATTCTGGCGTTGAGTGGATTGGAGAGATTCCTGAGGGATGGGAGGTGAGGAGGTTGAAGAATATTTTTCATTCAATGAAAGATAAAAATATTTCAGACAAAGAAAAGAAGTATTTAGGATTAGAACACGTTGAATCAGGTACTTCTAAAATTACTGGCTATATTACAACGGATAGTATTGAGGGGGAATCCTTGCAAATTAAAGAAGGTGATGTTCTATTTGGTAAACTAAGACCATATTTGGCAAAGGTTACATTAGCACCATGGACAGGTTGTGTAACAGGAGAGTTTATAGTTTTGAGAGGAATAGAAAATATATCATCGAAATATTGGATGTATAGGCTTATTTCGGATGATTTTATTAAAGAAATAAATAGTATTACGTATGGTGTGAGAATGCCAAGAG
>PXDG01000084.1 GCA_003565105.1 Parcubacteria group bacterium
CCAAGACCACCTGAGTATTTATCGCCGTATTCGGAGAACTGATTCAGAGTAAACCAGATCCCCTGGTAACCCTCGGCTCGGTTGAGGGTTTTGGGAGGATCGTCCTGGATATCCGGCGCTATGGACCGATCAAGGGTCTGGCAGGAAGCGAAGATTAGCCCCAAGGACAAAATTCCGGTCCGGAGGATCCTTTGCGCGGGCAAGAGGTTCTGGTTTTTGGTCAGGCTCGTTTCGGTGTTCATAAGATAATAGGGCTCCAACTCTGCATTCTTACGATTCGGCAACCTAAGTTTCATTCGTTGTCACTCCTGAGCATGCTTGGTTCGTATTAACACTATCGAAATAATAGGGACAATCTGTAGGCATTTCCATTACCGGCACTCCCCTCATCCGGCAAGGCTCCCGGCGCGCCGGAACCACGTAGCATCGAGCATTCGTGCTCGACTGAGTTTATCGAAGTCTCGATGAAGATGGCGTTCATCCCTCTTAATATGAATGTCTTAAGATGCTCGCAAGAGGGTGGTTTTTCCTTCCCGTTTGGGTCTTATTCCAAACCCTCTTGGAGAAACGTATCCAACATCTTGTACTCACCCCAGATGCGTTGGTTCAGTGAAGAGAGGACCCCGAGTTCTCCTCTGGAGCGAACCCGTCGCGCGAAGACTTCGAACATTTCCTGGATAGGGGCCTTATCAAATTCCGCCCTTGCCTGACGGAATTGCTCGGAATCGCCGGTATTCGCCGCGCCGGTGAGGATGTCGTCGCGAAGTTGCCAGGCCGGTGTGATGTGTGTTCCCACATCCGCGAGCAGGAGGGTGAATTCGTAGTTGTCCCGGAGCCATTGCAGGTTGTCACGAAAGGTTTCGTCGGATTCCCGTTCGAGACACTCGTCGATCAAGCCCATCAGTTCGCCGATCTTCTCGACCTGGCGTTCAGTCAAGCGGCCGAAATCCGATCTGTAAGCGAAATATTCGTGGGAAGGGATATCCCGAAGGGCTTCCTGCTGGTCGAATTCAACGATACGGGGAGTCAGGATTTCGGCGGCGATGTCGCCGTATTTTTCCGAATGATACGCCTGGTAGAATTCCGTCGTGGACTGGGTGTCGTTCGGGTTCCGAGAGAAATGAAACAGGGTGGCGAAATTCTCCAGGATTTCCTCGGTCCGCCAATGGATGCCGATAACTCCGTCGAGGTCGTCCGCGTAGGCGCTTCGGATATGATCGGCGAGTTTTTCGACGCGCGGTTGCGGGTGCCACAAGGAGCGGTCTCCTTCGAGCCAGGGAATGGCCCAAACTTCGCGTTCTTTTGTGATCTTCTTGAACACTTCCGGATGAGGCAATTCTCCCTGGCCGGGGCTCAAAACCGAGAAGGTAATTTCGTTTGGCAATGCCTGATGTAAGCCGACGAGAAGAGGAGTCAACTGGGCCTGACTTCCCCATCCACTGATTACCACGCGGGTTTCTGGAGATTTTTCGCGGATATATTCCCATGCTTTGAGGACGTATGCCTGAGCCCAGACGCCGAGGAAACGCATGGCGTCTGAGATGTTGTCCCCGGCGAAGTGGTGGGCGTTTTCCTCGTGCCAGGCCGCCATTTGTTGGTTGCGCATGGCGGTGGCAAGATCGACCCCGAACATCGTGTGTTCGTTCAGCCACAACCAGATCTGATCGATTCCCGGGTAACTCTCCAGGATATCGTCGATTGTCGCGTAGAGAATGCCGATCGCGTCGGGATCAAATGGATTGTACACGAGACTCCCGGAACCGGTCCAAAAGAGTTGCCGGGTTCGGATGGAGGCGTATTCGGGAGGGGCTACTCCGAATTCGAAGCCCATGGCCATCTGCATCCCGCGGGCATGAGCCATTTGCAAGACCTCCCGCATCAGTTCCTGGGCCTGATCATAACGTTCCTTGTTGGTCTTTGGCAGGATGGCGGCATCCGAACCGAAGTAGCTCTCACCCTCGCGCAGCTCGAACAGGTCGGACGTGCCAAAGGCGAAATCCTCGACTTTCATCGGAAGGTATCCCCACCGCGCGGTGCCGGAGTGATCGAATTCGGCGTAAGGCAGCACGTTTTTGTACTGAATGCGGATCATCGGCTCCACGTAGTTTACATAGCGTTCGCCTCCGCCGGTGTAATTGTGAAAGACGATCAGGTTGATGCCGTTCTCGCTGGTCCAATCGAGGTACTCCTCATAATCTTCGGCATTCCAGGCGGTCGGGCCTGAGAGGAAATTATGCCAGGGGAGCACGCCGCGGATGGGAAAGGTCTCGGAGTCTTCAGATTCTTCCGCGTGTGGTTGCGAGCTTGCCGCGGAGCCAAGAAGAGCGCCGCTGGCAAATAGGCATAGTCCTGCTTTTGTGAATACCTTGCGAAGTATCATGATGGGTTTCGGTGGTTGATAGGAAATTCAATTGCGTTCCCCATCGACCGTCTCAAAGATGTCATTTGAATCGGACCTTTGCAAGGGCCTTTTCGGTGACGCACCGCCGGAAGGTACGCTTTCACCTTTTTACCGTCGGGCTGGTCGTGGCGTTCCAGAATTTGGGCATCGAAAGCTGCGGTGAGCAGTTCGACGAGTTTGTCGGCCTCACTTACCATCAGGTAGGGAGTTACGGTGTGGTGTTTTTCTCAGGTGGACGAATCACCGGGAGGAGCCAAGTCGATTGCTGCACGCAAGGAACCATCCATGTGGTAAGGCACGGAGGCGTGCTCGTAGGCGATGCGCCATCTGTTTCCTGGTTGTGCGGCAGGTCTATTTCTCTGCTGCGGGTTGTTCATACCGGTCGTGCAGGCGTACCCAGTCCATGGTGCTTTTCTCATTCCGGCCGAGCGGGGTCAGATCCAGCAGGTTGTGCGTCCCGCAGAGGATGTCCACCCCGCGGGCGTAGCAGGAATAGG
>PXDG01000156.1 GCA_003565105.1 Parcubacteria group bacterium
GGAAAAGTTGAATCAATTTCCTTTACCTCCATTCGCATAGGAAAAAGCCAGATTCCCAGCAATGAGATAGATAATGACTATGTAACCGCCGAAGGAGTAGAAATAAGTATCAATCCCTTATTACTTCTGCAACAACAAGTTGATTTAACCATCAAGCTAATTCGCCCCTTTGGTTACTTACAACAAGATGAAGATAATGCTTGGTTAAGATTAAACTTAGCCACCGGAGAAAGACAACCATTTTACGGCTTTACCTTTGATGTAAATAACATTAAACTCGATCAAGGTTTGCTAACACTAAAGGGAGATAATACCACAGGGGAGAATCCTCTTAAAGCAAAAATCAACAACGGTAAAATTACCTTTAACCAAAATAATAACCTCTATGAAGTTCAAGGGGAGATTATTTCGGGGGGAGATTTTCAAGTAACAGCTTCACAAAAAACCTTGAAAAATGAATGGTTGGTAGATGTTCGAGGAAACCAATTATTAAGCGATGATATTAACTATTTCCTTTCCCTTCCCTTCAATGCTGACTCAGGATTTGTTACAGGAAACATTAAACTAAACTTTGATGATGGACAAGTCACTAATCTCAATGGTGACATAGATATAAATGCCGTTAACTTTGATATACCCAATGTTCCTCAATTACTTACTAACAGTAACGGTAACATTTCCTTTGAGCAAAAAAAAATCTATCTTAACAAGGTTAATACAAATCTGGGATTAATTAATGGTGACGTACAAGGGTATATTGACATAGATAACCATATTAACCTTCAAGTTATCACACAATCTGTTGAAGTTCAAGATGCGATCGCATCCCTAAACCTACCTCCCATACCCTTACAAACCAAAGGGAAAATTATCGGCAAGGTTGATATTCAAGGCAGACTAAATCAACCTGAAATTATTACAACCGTTAACAATTTAGGAGACACATTAGTTGACAATATAATATTTCAAGAAAGTCAAGTAAATTTTACAATTGTTGACAGTCAACTCACCATAGATGATTTTTTTTTAATACCTAACTTTGGTGGAGAAATTACAGGCAAAGGCTTCATCAACCTAAATAATAACCAATCAGAGTATGTAATTGATTGGGAAGCAAAACAAATAAGTGCCCAAAAATTAGCCAATTTATATCAACAAGAAATTTCCTCCGATATTCCCCCCATCGGCTTCATCGAAGGAGAATATCAACTATCAGGATTATGGAATAAATTTAACGAAAGTCAACTGACAGGAATAGCACAAATCGACATCGGAGAAGGCAAAGCCACCCTCACCAACATCAACTACACCTTAGAAAAATATCGAGCAGAAATACAACTATCAGGAATCCCCCTCAATCAAATAGCCTTAATTGACTGTCAAACCTTTGGCTGTGAAAACTCAACCTTACAAGGAAAATTTCAACTATTCGGTGATAGTAAAAATATTAACCTCGAAACTATTAATATCATTGGTGACTTTAACTTCCCCCTAGCCGATAACACCATCAACTTAAAAAATACCCAACTAACACAAGGTAAATGGCAAACCCAGCTAATAGGAGAAAACCTCGACATCGAAAAACTTTCCTTTCTCGATACATCTTCCCTACCCATCAAACAAGGAAAAGTAAATACCCAACTAGAAATTAGTGGCAATGTGGCAAACGTAGATAGTAGAAAAATTGTCGGCAAAGGAAATATAACCTTACCCCAAGGATTGATTACAGTTAATAACTTTTCCTTAGACAATCAGAATAACTTTATGACTAATCTAACAACAAATAAATTTAACATTAATGACTTTCAGGCAGATTTAAGAGGAAACACCACAGGAAATATTAACGTAAGAGGAAATATTAATAATCTTTCCTTACAAACCGTATTTATTGATGGAGATTTAAGATTTAATCAAGGAATAAACTTAATTCAACAACCAATACAAACATCTTTTCGATGGGATGGACAAAAAATATTACTAACCCAAGCCACCACAAAAGATATTTCCGCTAACGGAATCATTAACTATAATCTAGAAACACAAACCATCGAGAATTTTGACTTAAATCTTAGTGCATCTCGATTTGATATTCAAAACTTACCTCTTCCGAGTGAATTAGACATCATTAACTATCAAGGAAAAGTTAATTTTCAGGGAAAATTAATAGGCGACTTAAATAATCAAAAGATAATTGGTAATGTTAATGTTGATGACTTAGTCATGGCAAATTTAGCCTTTAATCCCCTAGCTGGAAAAATTGAAGGGGATACAACCACAGGAATAGCACTTAATTTACAAGATGTTATAGATAAAAATGATAAATTTAACTTAGAGTTAAGCTCTAACTATCAACTAAAAAATATTGACTTACAAGTTAACCAAGGAAAAATTATTGGTATTAAAGATGATTTTGACACATTAAATATTAATATCACTGATATTCCTTTAAATCTCGTAACTGAAAGTTTGTTGACTTCTGTGCCTTTAGAAAATGACTATATTAACTTTATTGGTGGTAATCTTTCGGGGGTTGTGGCTTTAAATTTAGAAACCTATGATTTTGTTTCTCCTCAACTAACCATAAAAAATCCAAGAATAAATCAATTACAAGGAGATATTCTCACAGCTAAAGTATCGTTATCTCAAGGAAAAATATTAGTAGAAGATGGCGAGTTAAATCATCTTCAAAATGAGTATATTTTTCAAGGGGAAATACAACCTTTTGAGAAAAATCCCCGTTTAGAAGGAAATCTTAGCGTAACTAATGGCAACATACAAGATATGTTAACCAGTTTTGGTATTTATGATGTGGAGGATATATTTTCCGGCGGTATCCATACAGAAAGTGATGGCAAGGCGAAGGATTTATACATAGAGAGTAGTTATGATGAAACTCA
>PXDG01000030.1 GCA_003565105.1 Parcubacteria group bacterium
AGTTCGTTGGATTTAATGTTTACCTGGATGACGTGCTTGTTGCTGAATCCATAAGTGAAACACAATATCTGTTCAATGGCCTCTCAACAGGTCTTTATACTGCCGGTGTAATGTCCGTATACACGACCGGAATGTCTGATATCATTACGATTGACTTCGAGATTCCAGATCGCACTTTCCGTGTTTCCTTTAATGTTAATGACACACAGGGATTGCCAATCGGCAATGCTGTTGTTACACTTAACGGGATGCAGAATGAGCCAGGATACTACTCCTTCGATGGTATATTAGCCGGAACATATGATTACTCTGTCGAACTAGATGGCTATTTCACTGTCGAAGGACAAGTTACCGTAACAGATCAAAGTGTTTTTGTAGACGTTGAATTACTTATGGATGATACCCATACATCAGATGTGGATGTTGAGTTAATGCTTTATCCAAATCCGGTTAGAGACTTGCTTACCATTGCGTCAAATGTAAATGTAACTGGTGTTCGCATGATTGACATGCTTGGTCAGGTGGTTTATGATGCAAGGATTCATGCAGAACGTCATGAGATTGATGTAGCCGGTTTTGTGTCAGGTATTTACTTTGTGCAAATCACAACCGACAAGGGAGTGTTTACCCATAGAATTCAGGTAAATCAGTAATTCCTCGTCAAATTCGTTTCCATAAATGAAAAAGGGGGAGGTAGTTCATTGCCTCCCTCTTTTGGTAAACTCAAAGAATTGTCAAAAATTTACTATAAAGCGACGGTGAATGTTTTTCGTTTCATATATTTTTGATAAATTTACACAAAGGAATAATGGAAATAATTACCGGGAATGCGGAAACAACATAATTTTTATAGTATCAAACTGTCATATACACAATAAAACTGGTCATTATGAAACATAATTACAAATTAGCACAACTGATTCAGTTGAAAGCAGGTACAGAAGGGGTAAAAAGAAAAATTTACCTCATTTTAGCCATGGCGCTACCTATGTTTATCATGAGCGCGTGCATGGAAGATGACTTTGAGGGAGAACCCCGTGATGTTTGTCCCACAATTGATAGCCGAACACCCGACCCTCTCGAAGATCGTGTTGCAATAAACACTACTATTACGGTAACATTCAACAAAGAAATGAAACCCGAAAGCATTAATGAAAACACGTTTATTGTAAGCGATCCTGCAGGACCTTTGCCAGGTAGCGTCAACTATTCAAACAAGGTTGCAACATTTACACCAGCAAATTTTTTACCAGAGACAACCATTATTGATGTTGAGATTACAACAGAGGTCTATGACCTATATGACTTCACCATCGAAGAGCCCTATCTTTGGACTTTTTCGACAGGAACGCTGGAGGAAATATCTGCACCCTATGTGGTTGCAACAATTCCAGATGATGGAGAGGAGGATGTATCCATTACTACTTTTGTCGCTGCCATTTTCAACGAAGCACTTAAACCTGAAACAATCAATCTTAAGCTCATTAATCAAAATACAGGCCTTGAGGTTTCAGGTGACGTATCATATTCCGACATGGTGACTTTCACGCCAGATCAGGATCTTGATTACTTTACAGAATATATTGCCACAGTTGTTGCTGGTGTGGAAGACCTGCATGGTAATGTTATGATGCAGGACTATTCATGGGAGTTTAAAACCAAGCGTGAAGATATTCCGCTAAACATTAATATTGGTGAAATTAGCGATTACGCAATTTTATCAGGTGCATACATCAAAAATCTCGAACCTGGAACGACAATAAACGGTGATGTTGGTATTTATCCCGGAACTAAGGCAGACATTACGGGATTAGACCTTGATACAGATATTCTACCCCCGTATACATATTACGCCACAGAACCAGATCCACTGCCTATTCTGCCTGTTAAACTTATCCGCGACAAATTAATACTCAAACAAGCCTATAACAATGCCAAAGAGGCCGACTATCCGCTACCGCAGTTTCTTTCTGGCGATCAGGGAGGAAATACACTTGCACCGGGGATCTATGAAGCAAATACCTTAAGCATAATGACCGGAGACCTGATCCTTGATGCAGATGGAGACCCGAATGCGTTTTGGATATTCCAGGTAGAGACCTTGCTTGAGACAGGTGGTGACATTATACTTGCGGGTGGAGCAGACCCCAACCGTATTTTCTGGCAGGTTGGTATACGTGAGATCTTGGGGCCAAATGCTCTGATTGGTGAAGACACCCATTTTATTGGCACAGTTCTTTCAAAACAAGGCATTAGTGTGAAGTCAGGTGCAACCGTTACAGGTCGCCTGATGGTAAAAGACGGCGGTGTAAGACTTAGAAATGCAACCATTGCACTTCCCTGACACCTTTTACATGTATGGACTCCAAAAAAGAAAATGACATGAAAACACACCAATATAAATTCGACAAGATGCTGAAAGAATTCAAAATAAAACAAACCAGCAAGCTTCTTATGTTAAGCTTGCTCTTTCTGATGTTTACACCAATCCTCCACGCCCAGGAACAACCGGAACAGGAGGAAGCGCAACAGGTATATACAATGCCAAAATGGCTGTTTGGGGTTGCCGGAGCAGCAAACTTTAATTTCTATGAAGGAACAACCAGACACCTTAGTGATGACTCTTACATGGATGGACCCTTCATGGCCCCGGCTGCTTTTCATGATGGCTTTGGCATTAAACCTTATGGCGCCGCACTGATTGAATACAGGTTCAACGACATGTGGGGCATAAACCTTAACTTCGGGTACGACGGCAGAGGAGGCCTCTGGGATGAAATCATGGCGCCATGCGACTGTCCGTCCGAACTCGAGACCAACCTGAGCTATCTTGTTTTTGAACCCTCCCTGAGATTTGCTCCATTCAGAGGCAATTTCCATTTGTTTGCAGGCCC
>PXDG01000018.1 GCA_003565105.1 Parcubacteria group bacterium
ATAAGGGTAATAGTTACACCCGTTGCATCCTTAGGTACTCTTATGGGCAACCGGGAAACAAGCCCCTATTACGGACCGGTTGAAAATACCCTGCCAACAGTTTCATTGTCAGGACCAGGAGAATTTTGCCAGGGATTAACCGTTAATCTGGTCTTTGAATTAACCGGAAAAGGGCCGTGGACAGTGTTTTATACGGACGGAACAGATGATTATGAATTCACCGCAACAGCAAGCCCTTATTTACTGAATATTACTGAAGGAGGAAGCTACAGGGTCACAGGAATAATTGATACGGAAGGTTGCGAAGGAAACGAGCTTGGTGATGAAATTGTTTTGACCTCAATACCCACTATATTGATAGATGATTGGTTTACAGAAGAATTCGGGAATGCGTCAACTGAATGGATTAGTACTGCCGCTTCCGCGGAAGGTGCAAATAGCTGGACATTTGGCCCACCGGAAGGAGGTATTTTCACTTCTGCATCGGCAGGAGGGAATATATGGTACACCGATATAGTAAATAGCTATATCCCTGAACAGTCATGGGTTTCAAGTCCGTGCTTTGACTTTAGTGAAGCAGAACGGCCGATGATCGCAATTGATCTTTGGAAAGAATTCGGAAACAATGCTGATGGAGCTGTGCTGCAATATTTAACCGACAACAATGATACATGGATGAATGTAGGAACGGTGGGACAAGGAATAAACTGGTACAACTCAACCCAGATAGCCGGAAGGCCGGGTGGACAGCAAACAGGATGGACATCAACTGATCAGTCCGGTCAGTCAGGATGGACGGATACCAGGCGCGATCTCGACCTTCTCGCCGGTGAAAGTTTTGTAAGGTTCAGGATTGCCTATGGGTCTGATGGCTCGGGGCTGTCGGAGGGCGGATTGGCGTTTGACAATATACGTATCGGCGAACGCAGTAAATTGGTCTTACTGGAACATTTTACAAATGCAAATAATCAAAACAGTATAGCGGCTAACCAAACAGTTTATGATGTCGCCGGATCAAAAGAGCATGACATCGCATTCATAAGCTATCACACCGCCTTTACTTCCGGTGATCCTTTAAATGAGCAAAATACAGCTGATCCGGCGGCAAGAGCATTATATTATGGCGTTTCCCGCGCTCCGTTATCCGTTGTGGACGGTGGACTGAGAGGTCAGGGAAGATTTAACTATGATCCGGTGAAATTTACTGAAAATGACCTTCTGAGAAGAGCCGTCCTTGAGTCTGACTTTGAACTGGAAATCAATCAGGATCAAACCGGCGATGAACTTAACATTAAAGTTGATATAACATCATTAACAGGTTTTGACGCCCTTGACCTGACTCTTCATGTTGCAGTAGTGGAAACGGAAATAACTGCTTCCCAAATCGGTTTACAGGGCAACGAGGTTTTCAGAAATGTTGTCAGAAAACTTTTACCTGACGCAGGTGGTACTGTATTACCGGTAAACTGGAATGTTGATCAATCGGAAACCTATAATTTTAACTGGACAATAGAAAATGTATTTGATGCAGAGAACCTTGGATTGGTTGCCTTTGTGCAGGATGAAGATACAAGGGAAGTTTATCAGGTAGCCACCTCCTTCGATTTTGGAATTTCAACATCCATTGATATGCCTGATAAACCGGCTCCGAAAAAAGATATAGTTTTCTATCCCAATCCGGCAACAGATTATTTATTTATTCAATTTCCAGTGGATCTTTCAGAAGATCATATCCTTGAAGTATTTAACTCTTCAGGAAATATGGTGCGTTCTGACATCCTTAACAGAGGAAGAAATAACTATGAAGCGAATATAAGGGATCTGCCAAGGGGTATATACCTTTTCAGAATAAGAAACAATTCCGGCATCCTGGGTACATCAAGAGTTATTATCATGAAATAGCTATAAACAGGCTAACAGGGGCCATAAATAATTAGCCGGTACAATGTGCGAAATTCCGAGCTTGTTGCCAGGTGTTATTAACTTGAAAAGAAATACCAAAAATATTAATTCTGTTAAAGAGATATCAGTATTTTTTATTATTTTTATTATTGTTCTGACATCTGTAACAACTGTTAGGTCCAGAGATATATATTATTAACAATATGTACTATGGAAAAAGGTAACGCTGTTGTTCAGGCCAATTATACCTTTACCGGCTTGACCGGGCCGACTGCTGAACTTTCCGGTTGCCATTCCGCTTGGTTCAAAGAATCTGCTGATCTTGTAATATCGCTAACCATAAATCCAATTTTTGCAGTTTTTGCCAATTACAATTTGTTTTTTTAAAAGTCATCAAACAATATAATAACCTGATGCTTTTATCGTATGAAAAAAAATATTACTACCCTCAATTATGCAAAACAATTAAAAGGATTTCTAATCCTCCTTATTGTTGCATCGACTTCTTTCACCAATAGCTATGTGCAGGACACTTATGACCTCGACATAGATATTGAAGGTTCCGGGTCAGTGAATGTGGATCCTGACATGGAAGAATATCCTGAAGGTTCTGAGGTTGAAATTACCGCAATACCAGCCGATGGATGGACTTTCTCAGGATGGTCAGATGATGTTACCAGTACAGATAATCCCCTGACAGTAATAATGGATGATGATAAAGATATTACTGCAACTTTCATAATCAATACTTATCTCCTCACTTTACAAACAGACGGAACCGAGGGAGCATCTGTTTCACCATCAGATCCTGTCACTGTGGAGCACGGGGAAGTAACTGATATTACAGCAACAACCCCAGCAGGATATAATTTCACAGAATGGACTGCGATTGGAGAAGGTACAGCAACTTTCGGTGACCCAACACTCGAGACAACAACCGTAACCCTGACCGGTGGCGATGCAACAGTGCAAGCAAATTACCTACAGACCTA
>PXDG01000137.1 GCA_003565105.1 Parcubacteria group bacterium
AAACTTTGATGATAACGGAAGTCGCTTCAAATATGAAGTAAACAACATTAAAGATATCATCGGCGACGTATTTGGTGATCCGGTTCTTGAAAATACTATTTCCGGTATAATCACCGAAATTATTACAGCTCAAAGCACTGAGGATCATCTCATTACCCTCACCGATATCCTCTTTGATCTGCTGGAAAATGAAGATATTACCGATGAAGTAATGACGATATTAGCAGATATAGTTGAAGACGGAGCAACAGTTAGCTTTATCAATGAAACATTTGTTCCCAACCTGGTGGACTTGGTACACGGAGTGGTGATGGACCTTTTAGACGATCTATTCCTTGACCCTGTTGACAACGTTAAGGGAGAGCTTGCAGATGTCCTGGATGAGCTGATTTGGATGTTCATAGAGCCTGTTCCGGGAGTGTTGGCAGATTTCCTCGGAGATGAAGATAATCGTGAAAATATTGCACAGGTAGGGCGTGATCTTACAGAGATAATGGTGGAATTTGCTCCCGATCTGGCAGTAGCAATCCTTGGGTCAGATGGACTTGCAGACCTTGTTGCCGATGGTGCCATGACAGCATTGGACTTCCTGCCTAATGCTATAGCAAAAGCCGTGAACGACGATGACTTAATTGACATCTTTATAGGTGCCTTATCAGAAGGGGTAAACTTTGTAACTATAGGCGATGCTCTTACCGGTATGATCGAGGGAGTTCTTGATGACGACGATCTGCGGGCAAGCGTAATGCCGCCTTTAAGCTTTATTTCCTATGAAGCACCCAAGCGTGCTGACTACATAACCCCCGGTGATTCATGGGATGTTATGGTGGCAAGCGTGACATTAAACATTCAGAAACTTATTGCAGGCATTATCGCAGGGTTGCCCGGTGACCTTATTAACACAGTTGTATTCAACTGGCTGATTTATCCCAGCGATCCTGCCCATCCCGATTATGACGAAGACAAGGTTGATCCCGATAAGCCAGAAGATTTGGGGATACTTAAAGACTGGGTATCTGATGTAATGACAGAGATACAGGCTTATGAAGATGCAGAAGAAAGAGATATCATAACCATTTTCGGTGAAGAAGGCGCAGATGTGGCGCAGCAGCTGGTAAACCTGATATTTGACATCCACGACCCTGAATTTGATGCCGATGACAGTCTGTGGTTTGCTGAAGGCACGCTCTCTTGGACAGATGCAGAAGAAGTATTATATGAAGATGAGGACGGGCTTCGCAAGCGTATTGAAGACTTTTTAAGAGGCCTTGATTTCGATGCGATTGCCACAGATATTGGTGGTCATAACTTCGAGATGGATGATCCCTTTGATCCCGGTAACGACAGAGCCATCTCAGAGATAGTTGCCCAGGCAATATTCGGAGAGGAAGGAGTCCCCGGTGGTGACTTTGCCAGCATGCTGGAAGAAGTTGGCGATATCATCGAAAATCAGGTTGACGATCTTCTTGAAGAGCTCTGGAAAGGTGATGATACTGCAGTGCCGCCATTTGAAGGCATTGCCGATATACTGCCCGAGGTTATTGATGAAGTGGCGGATGCATTGCTTGATTATATTGGTGGCAGCTTTAAAGATGATGTAGTTGATGAATTCGAAGCTCTCGGTCTTGACTACAGCACCGTTGCTGATCTTATCAGGGACAATAAGGACCTTGTAAACTTGGTGATGGCTGAGCTTAGGCAATTCCCGCGTCAGGAAATATTTGACTTTGTCAGGGACCCTGTAAGAGCTGGAGATATCAGTGACTCGGTTTCAAGTATACTCTTTGGAAATTTGGAGGATCTTGTCAGGGATGAAGCGTTAACAGATGCTATTTACGACTCATTGTTTAGCCAGGCTCCTGGTGAAGAAGGAGTGTTATACGCAGATGGTAAGACCCCGGGTGAAACCTTGCTGGTAACCTTTGCCGAATGGGTTGAAGACGGTAACCTTTATGATATGTTAAACGATGCCCTCCTTGATGGAGAGCATGGTAATGGTGGCGGTGGCGCCGAGTTGCAGAGCTCTGCGGTTTCAAATGCACGGGGTAATTTCCTTAGCTCTGCCATTAAAGGAGTCATAAACTGGTTTGCCGGTTTAGGCGGCGGTTCCGTAATGGAAAGCGTCTCTGAGATAGCTGGGGAATATACAGTTCAGGATGGAACTGACCCTGTAGATATTCCGGACTCTAATCTGAAGGCGGCAATTGAAGCTGCTCTTATCTTCCCGGGTATCGAAGGTGACGAGATAACCGAAGGTGATATGGAAAATATTATCGGACTCAGCGCCGCAGGCAGGGGTATCAGAGACCTTACCGGCCTTGAGCATGCTGTTAACCTCCAGCACCTTGACCTATACGGAAATGAGATATATGACTTGGAGCCTATTGAGGACCTGGATCTTGTTCACCTTAACCTCGCCCATAACTGGCTGGGTGATGATGTTAATAACGGAGACCAGATGGAAAAGTTAGCCGGTATGAATACCTTGGAGCTCCTTGACCTTTCCTATAACAGGTCGGTTGAGGTAGAGACTGACGAAGAAGGCAAGCTTGTGGTAGCTGTTGATGACAGGGGCAGGGAAATTTTCGGAGCTGACAACCTTTCAAACTTAACACCGGCATCCCTTGACACGAAACTTTCTTTAAAAACCTTTAAGGCCAGCGGTAATGATATAACAAGCTTCCCTAATTTGCCGGTTAGTGTGGAGCGTCTCCATCTCTCCGGTAACCCTTCAGGATTTGGTGGTTTACCCGACAATGTACTCGCACTTGGAAATATCGAACGCCTCTATGTTGCAGATATGAACCTTGATGAAGGCACCGATGAGATAGGTGGTTTGTTAGC
>PXDG01000162.1 GCA_003565105.1 Parcubacteria group bacterium
CATGGCGGGAGATGATACTATCTATATTTTATGGTCAAGAATCATATTGGAAAGACGTAGCAGCTCGGGAAGCTATTGATGGTGAGCTCCTCCTAAATTCAGTGGAAAATATTATCAAAATTATAAATAAAGCTGTTCTACCTGACCATAATTTTTCATTATTACATACAGATTTTAATCAGAGAAACTTATTCGTAGATCCAAATACGGATGAAATAACTTCTATAATTGATTGGGAAGATGCGATGTTCGGTGATCCAATCTATGATATGGCGAGGATACGCATGTATATCTGGCACTTTGATTTAGGAGAGGAGACACTTAGAACATACTACGACATATTGAATTATACAGCGGAAGAAAGACAAAGGGAGAATTTATATTGGCTATCAAGAATAATTCAATATCTAGGGTGGTATTCAGAGGAGCTAAATGCGTTCAACAGAGGTCGGATCAAATTACATCAAGACTTCCTTAGAGACTATGTGTGGTAAGTCCTCAGAATAGAAACTTCTTAGACATCAGTTTATGAATTTTCATATATCTTATTATTCTACTTCTTTCTTCAGATACCGGTACACGGACATCCTCGAAATATTAAACATATCGGTAATATCCTTCATTGATACCGTTGGATCTTCGTGTAAGGTTCTCAGCATCTTTACCTGAGAATCACTCAATTTTTTCCTCCTTCCTCCTGTCTTCCCTCGGGCGCGAGCCGACTCCAGCCCCGCTTTCGTCCGCTCTCTTATCAGATCCCGTTCAAATTCAGCCAAGGAACCGAAAATATGAAACACCAACTTTCCTCCGGACGTTGTAGTATCTATATTTTCTTGAATAGACTTAAAACCAATTCCTATTTCCTGTAATTCCTGGACTCTTTGGATGAGATCCTTCAAGGACCGGCCAAGCCGGTCCAATCTCCACACAACCAGAGTATCTCCTGGACGAATAAATTCCAAAGCTTCCTGAAGCCCTGGCCTTTCTGAAATTGATCCGGAAATTTTGTCTTCGAATATTTTATCGCACCCCTCTTTTCTCAGAGCATCGAACTGAAGTGATGCATTTTGGTCTTTTGTAGAAACTCGAACATATCCAACAAGCATATTTTTGTCTTAGCTTGTTTTAATAGTAACACAACTCATCTTTTTTGGATATATTGTGACTTTGTTTTTGTTACTGAGTTTTGTTACTCCGTTCTCTTGATTCTTACGTGATGTCTCTCTTGATGGTTATGGTGTAACAAAAACGGTCGTTTGTGAGACTGGTTGGATTTTAGCTTTTACTTATCTTCTACCCACAACAATACACCTTCACTTAAAACTACAATCCCTGCGAGTATTCCATATAGGTTCGAAATAACTGGATTAGAGATTATGACAACGATCGGAACCGCAGAGATGGGAATAACCATGAGGAGTTTTCTATATACTGAAATCTTTGCAGTTAAGGAGGTTAACCCATAGATAAATAATGGAAAAGGAGTTATATACAATATCATCATAGATTGAACTATAGCACCCTTTCTTTCCAGGCTTTCAATATCCAAAGTCAGTGCTCTTGCAAGGCTAATCCCGTATAGGACTAGTAGAATCCATGCCGTGTACATTGATATTTTCCTATAAATATTCATAGTTCTAAATTTATATAATCCTCCTCACCGTAAAGATAATTATAGATTTCTTTTTAGCTACTCCAAGTATTTGTCTCACACTGACTTGAAGGTCCTACTTGATGATTAAACCACCAGATAGAGTTATAAAGAGAAGCAGGAGTTCTGACTGAATTATCGTGAACTGGACCGAATTCGTGCCACTCTCCGGTTATATCATACCAAAGGTCTCTTGTATAGCCAGCACAATTATGACAGACACCATCATAAGCTGTCACTGAAAGATTGTCTGCCCAAAAGTCTCTATACCATGCGTAATATCCATTCATATACTTTATCTCATCATACATCCTTTTTGATATATTGAGATCTCTTCGACGATATGTGGAATTCGATGCTGCAGCTATTGATTCAGCCCAATCTACATCTTTATCAACATGAACACTCTTACCCGTTTTCATGTTATTTGTTCTACCTCCATCGTTGGTATCGTTCGTGTCATAAGCTCCAAAGAAAGTGATCCATTAGTTCCCCAGCCTCAACCATCAAGGCTTCGCCAATACTTTTTGGTTGGTGATATTTGCCCCAATTTCTTTCCTCTCGAAATTTCACTAATCTCTGTTCAACGTCTTGGAATGTTGTATTGGATTTATTTTTCATAGTGGAAACATTAACATGCTAATACTTATAAAGTTATCTAATACAAGTAAAGAGACTAGCTGTCTGTGACAGCTAGTCTTGGCTATTTACTAAGCTTGATAAAATGTTAGATTCATTTTTTCAGCAAATAGTCTATCTTGGTCTGTATCTCCGCAATAAGCACTGACCTTAAACTCTCTGATGAGTCTTGCGACTTCATTTGTGATGTCATATGGCTTTCCAAAAGATATAGTATGTCGAACTGAACCTATTTTCAATCCGTTGGATGCAATTACTAAGTCTGGATGCATCTTAAGGATATCGTCGAGTAGATCAATTGTTCTGATGTCTTCATTTGTAATGAGAACTTTTAATTCTTGCCTCAAAAGACTTTTCCAAGTACTTGAGTTTACAATGCAGTATTCTCGATGAGCCTGTAGAATATGCTGATGTAAAATTTCAAGCTTTCGTTCTATGAAAGAGTCTTTAAAGTCAATGAAGTTTTGATCAGGTATTTTGAAAGCTTTTTGAAAGCGTCGTAAACCACCCTGAAGGCTATACCCTTTATTGTTAGGTATTGGATATGTTTCATCAGGAATTAAACCGAGATTTAACAACGCTTGGATGTTTGCGCTCTGATGAAACTTACCAATGTAGACTAAGGTACCTTCTACATCAAATGCTGTGACCATTAGTAATTCCTCCAATCAATGTACTACAGAATGAGTTTCAAAAAGTCTTCAGCCTTCTCTTTATAAGAGTCGTGAGGAACCTCAATCACCTGTATATCCATAATATTAGCAAAGTCATCTGCAAATTTCAAACATTTATTTTGCCAATCAATGTGATATTTTATAATGCCATCCATTCCTCCACACCTTCTCAATAAATATTCTCTCCACTTTTGATCCCTACGCTCCATTGAAGATGAAATTCTCTGAGACATTTCATCCTCAGGAATCTTTATTACAATGTATTTAATGTTCAAAGAGTACAATCTCTGCAATAAATCTTTTTGTTGATCTACAGATATAATACAGCTGTCAATTAGGTGGGTGATGAGAAATCTCTCTCCGATAATAAACATCTCGGCATTTCCAGGATTTTCAACGAATTTAGATTGATTTAGTAATTTTTGATAATGCTCAAGAGTGTCTAGTATCTTGGATAAATGTGTAAATAATATTTCTGAAGTTATACTCTGAGACTCTTTAAGATGTTCTAGCGCTCTTTGAGTATAATGTTCTGATAGAAATAAAAGTGAGGATGAAGGCCTGTCACTTTGCAACCCCACCCTCATATGCTTACTTATTGTAGATTTTCCAGAGGTGGAAACCCCTTCTAAAAATATACCTTTCATACTGACTCTTTAATATTATTTATCAACCACTGGCCAAGATTACTTTCAATATGATCTTCTAACTTACTCGTACCAGAGGATGTAATTTCTTTCTCTACCTGGATAATACTATTTATTTCAGATAAAAACTTTTCATCCATCATCGGCATCTCTATTCTGTGGGAGACCCTTGTTTATTTAATCGCTCTTCTTCAATAAATCGTATTTTTCCTTCTTCATTAATCAGACATGCAGACGCATCATGATTAAAAGCTGACAATCCCAATATATACCTTCCCATATATTTCTAATTCTTAATCTAATACCCCAAAATCTATCTCATAATGATTTTCCCTTCCAGTTCGAGTCGTCTTTAGAATAATCGGTTATTCTTATACTTAATGACCTTTCATCTTATGGCTTTTCCTGGTTAAACCACAATTCACCTTCAATATCTTCATTGTTAAGCCTATATAGACCACTATAAACTAGCCGACCTCCAAATTCACTTGATCCAGAGGAAAACATTTGTTTCTCTCCACCTATCAACCAGACAATTTCCATATCATTATCTTCAAGCCACTTCTGTAAAAAATCAGCACGCATTAAAGCATAGGAAGGACCGTATTCTTCAAGGCTAGGATCAAAAAAAACAAGTTCCCCCCCATGTTCCCAGCGTCCCCACTGAGTGGGAGGATTGGTTAAACCCATATCTTGAACCAATTCCTTGGCAGGCATGTGAAAATAAAGAGATTGATCTAGAGAATAATCGTTGCCGGCATCCTCCCATTCATATTTAGCAAAAGGAATAAGGTGTCTAACATTGATACAACTTCTAAAAAGCTCTTCCGGTTCCCTCCAGCCAGTAAGATTACGATACATCGTGTGCCAAGGATATTCACCCAAAAAGCCTTCATGATGAGTTGATGCTGCACTTACTATAAGAGGATCACAAAGCATTTTATCCTTAACCCCTCTGGCTAATGAAGTATAGTCTCCCTTACGGATAAATATACTGTTAATCCTAAACCACCCATCAAGATACGGACTCTCAGGATCGTCATCTAAATATTCTTTATTTTCAGACCAAAACCCATGTAAAACCAGCCATTTAGAATTATCGCCTGGCATACTTCTTTGAAGCAGTTCAGAAAAATCAGGCAAAACTTTTTCACCCCATAAGAAGCTAGTTTTGATCACTGGGTCATTCTCATTGGGAAATGGAAAACTATAAGGCTGCCACCAGGTGCACTGCTTATTGTGGTAGGTTTTATATTCACCACTGTGCCTTGCCCAGATAGTCGGATCAATATCTCGTTTATATATTTGCCAAGGTCCTTCATAAACATCATCATCAGGAATATCGCTATAGCCTCGATTAATCCAATGATAGTTATCAGACAGTCTAGCTAGAAACTCATGGAAGGCCATCCATTGATATTTTTTTCCAACACGCTCCATTGCTCCACCCCTTCCGTAGGAACACGTTCGCTCAAAATCAGCGAATAGCTCTTCAGTCCATCCAAACTCGTAGGCTCGTTTACAGACCCATCTTTGAGCCCACTTCCTACTAAAAGCGGCTGGTTTGTCATTACTTATTCCAGAAAGCCAACGATAATACTCTTGTTGCTCATCATTGAGTTGTGCATTTACTCTGCTATCAAACATTTCTCGTTCTTTTCTTTGATTCTCAAAGCTTCGTTCATAGTCTTCAGAATCATGCTCAATTCTTCTAATAGCCTTTAGTAATTCTTCGGTTGAAAACAAAGAATTATCTGCTTTTATTGGCTTTAATTTCTCTAAATATTCTTCTTGCAGATCGCCAGTTAATAGATCGCGTGCAAATCTCTCCTTAATCTCAAAACCATTTTCTATCTTCGGTAATGTTATAGGTATTGAAGACCAATTATGGACACAGCCCATGGTATCATTCCCGAAGTCACCTGGAAACCCCATTATAGAACTTTTTATTCTTGAGGAGAATTCATCTCCTGCTATTTTTTCAATCTCTTTTTTCGACGGATTATCCAGTTCTGGACTGCTCTTATAAGGTGGTCTGAATTGTTCGGGAGCAATTTCCGTCGAGAGCACTCCGACATGCAAGGCGTATTCTAAAATTCCGCGAGCATAGTCTCTAAGCAAAATATGTGGTACTGGTTTACCACCTTTAAATATTAATTCAAATGTCGTATTCGCGATAGCTTTAATGATATCTTCCTTATTGGTATTACATACGACACCATATGCAACGGCATAAAGCCTCTCAATTAAGTACATATCCTCTATATTCGAAAACTGGTTTAATAAGTCTTCAACGAGATGGGGGTGAGATGAAAGAATTCTGACTAGGGATTTTGTTGATCGATCCCTTATTCGCCTATTCGGGGTGGTCAAGAACCAAATAAGGGTAATAGCGCAGAGTCTAATTCTTTCTTCTTCGACAGACTCTATTTCGCCAGAATGAGACCATTCAATAATTGTTCTAACAATGGACTCGTATTCATCATCTTCCTCAGAACTATCACCGTGAGCTACATGTATAGACCAAAAGTGATCTCTTTCAGCAATCTCTTTTTTCGCAAGATTTCGATGAAGTAACTCAGCATTCCATGGATGATTGGGCTCTGTAGACAGCTTCAACAAAATATCCAGTGCTGGATGACTGTAGTAGTGACCTTTTAAGTTATTTAAAAGCTCCAGAGTCCTTTCAGAAAATGAGCTTGGACTTCTCCATAAAACAGTGTTTTGAAAAGTTTCATCTAGTTGCCACTTCCCAATTTCAATATCATCAGGAAGCAAATCCTCTAATTCCCTATTGAAGCGCTCAGCAATAATGATGGCCAAGGCTTCGAATATTCCAGAAAAGCGATAGTAGCCATTATCTTTGAGTAATCGCCCTATAGAACCCACATCGGAAAAGGCTACTTCAATGTCATCTACCTGATTTACTAACTCCTGAGCAATAAAATAATCACTGAAGCGCTCATACGTAAATCTGATAATAAGATTTCCATACTGATTATCTTTATAAGAAACATCCTCAGAAAGAACACCCTCATCAATTAGTATATCGAAAAGGCTGTCCCCAGAATTCGGGTTTGGATCGTAATTGTTTACCAGTCTTCTTACCTCTTGTTTCGGGAGCCCTTCAAGATGATCTGGTATTAATTTTGAAGATATATCGATAAGTGTGGCCTTAACGACATTCTCTTGAGGATTAAATTTCTTCTTTCTCGCTACTATTTTTTCAGTGCTATCAACATAAAAATCGAATAATGAAGTAATAGAGTTCAGCCCTTTTGGAAATGAGCTCTGCTGATTTTGTCTAAGTGATTGACAGCACATTTTCAAGAAAAGTGGATTTGTAAATTCTGGTGCCAATATTGGCACACTTGGTTTGGATATGCCTTGTTGAGAAAGATATTTTTCTGCAGCCCTATGTTCATGTCCTCTAAACCCGTGATGTTGTATCCGGGGCAAGCAACTTTCATCTGCACTATCTGGAAGAATGTAGTTTAGATATGTACTTCGGCAGCTAAGTAGAACAGCGATGTATGGATATTTCTTTAAATCAGCTAAGAACCCTGTTATTTGATTGTGCCATTCATCCCTATAATTTCCCTCATTGATTGCATCAATGACAATCAATGCTCTTGTTCCCGATGCTTCACCTGCTGCATTTATGGCTCCCAGAACCTCACAATTTCTATAGTTTCGCAAATCTAATGATTCTTTTATAAAGCCGATTGGATTTCCGCCACAGTATTGGGAGCCCAGCAAAAATAATGTGGGGAGGTTTTCATCAATTCTATGTAAGCTCATGTCACATAGGAGATGCGATTTACCTATTCCCGCTTCTCCATAAAGTAGAGTAGATTTTACCTGAGACGAAACAACATTTTTTTGCTTTAAGAAATATTCTAAATCGTCTATTGTTCCAGATAACTTATACAGACTCGTTCTAGAATTATCTTCTCTTCCAGACCAGTCAATCTTTTCTTTCACATCTTCATAAACCTGTGCATATGCCTTAGAAAGTCGCCCTAAAGAACAACTTATTTCTGAGATTCGTTCGTGAAAATCTTTATGTGTAATACCCTTGCTAAACTCATCTAAGACCTTATCAAGTTGATGCTTTAAACCACTTACTTTTGTTATATCTAGAGATGCACTTTCGCTTTCTTGAGTTAACAAAGAAATAACAGCTAAGCCAGCGTCTTTTAGATCTAACTTTTTCTCTTTAAGAAGCTCCCACCAGGAAGAATTCAGGCAAAGTCCATCGAAACTTCTTGCAATTGTTAGATCAACATGGAATTCTGGTGTATATCGCTCTCCTAGACTGGCTTGTGATCTTATTGCGATATTTTTAAAAACTTCTAATCCAAGAAACGGTTCATGAAACCAATACAAAGCCCTACCTGAGTAAAGATGATCATCAATCGTTAGGAAAGTAGTAATCTCATGCTTTCCCCAATATGAAAATTCTATTTCTCGACCTATATCCTTAGCTTGAGATTTCCACTTATTCACCTGTTCTAACCATTCAGCCTCAACAGAGACCACTAGATTATCGCCTCGTCCCTTCTTTCTACTATCTGCTTTATCCAAAGGCAGGCAGACTATGTAGTGATTCAAGTTAGGATGCTTTTTTAATGCAGTTGAAAAAGACTTATCAATTTGTTGCCACCGAGAAGAATTAAGTCCATCGGGAAAGTATTTAGCTTGCCAACAAATCTCAGAATCATCATCAAGAACCCAATAACACTCGACCCCTGCATCTCCTCCAGCACCTTCTTTCCTAACAAATACTTTTCCATTTCCCGGCCGATTTAGGTGGGCGAGTTGACAAACCAACTCTTCGAAACCAGAGCTTTTACTTCCATCGTATGGTCTTATGTGTGAAAAGTTGATCTCCATGAGTTATAAGCTTTCCCTATATGTATTCTTGTCAGGTAATGAAAATACTATAATGCAAGTGCTAGTCCGAGTCTAGAAATCAGACATAAATTCCTTCATATTTTTAACATCGTCTTTGACTTCCTTGAAAACGTCATCACTTAACATATTTTCTTTAGCATAATTCATTATTGGTCTAACTGACTGGATTTTCTTTCCAAATTTTTCCATCCATTTGTGGCGTGGAAATATCCATAAATGAAATCCATGTTCTGTATCTTCGTTTTGGAAGAAATACACTTCTTCAATTTTCAGAACATCTCTCATTCCTCTACGGACTTTACGGATTAAATGAATGAATTCGATTGCTTCTTCATCTGTAAATTGATCTACAGATTTTAATTTTCGTAATGGTGCAATTATGAAAAACCCAGGGATGGGAACTTCCCAGTCTTGACCTACATTAAATAGTTTAGTTGTCACGATGCTTTCGTTTGGAAATAGTATTTTGTCTTCCATATTATGAGTTTAAAAAATAAAGTTAATAGATTTAGCGGAAAAGTTTCAATTACGCTGAACACTCAGACCTACGTAACTCAGACCAGATACTACAATGATCCTTGATATTTTCTCTATCCCAACACCCCAAAATCTATCTCATAATGGTTCTCCCTTCCAGTCCGAATCGTCTTCAGAATCCCAAAGTCCTCAAGCTCCTTCTTATACTTAATAATCTGAGGCTTCGTGACTCCCATAACTTTCTCCAGCTCTTCAATAGTCGGAAATGTTTCATTTACCTGAGAACACTCGAATAAATACGCAAATAATACTTTAGCTTGAGCAGATACTTCTGGATTGAATAAAAAGATATTCGGAAGAGTGGTCTGACCATAATTCAGCCAGGATTCAGTAAACTGAACTCCTTGATACTGAAGCTCTTCTGGAACATTAATGCTCGTGACTTTCTTATTCATTGTCTTTATTCTTAGCGTTTTCTACTATGCACTTGTTATATCGGCTCAAGATTGCCTCAGCTCTTTGCTCCAGTACATCATGATTGATCTCGTAGACATTGGAACGTCCCGTTCTTTTGACCGCTACCAGTCCTACGTCCATTAGCTCTGTCTTATAACGCCGAATTTGACGGTCTGAGAGTCCTAACTCGTGCTGTAACAAGTAGTTGGCCGGGAAACACTGCTTCTTCCCAAAACCGTGCATTAGCAAGCTAATAAACAACATGCGTGCAGGTAAAGAAAGTTCATTATCCATCATCAGGAGATTGGGAATAGAAGTAGTACCACTTTGAATCCACTTTCTTTGGTTGGATAATTGAGCGGTTACAACACTTTTCTTCTGCTCCAGTATTTGTTTTAAATCTTTCATATTATCCCCTCATTTTAGCCACTATCTCTTCAATGATGGCTTCCTCGATCTGAGCGAATAACTCATCCGACTCAACGGCTTGATCAATAAGAAAACGAACAATAGCCGACTTTCCCAAACTCTTCCCAATAGGACGAGTCTTCATTCTAGAAGCGATCTTCTTTTCAATACGAGACAACTTCTTGTCCTGATCATCGGTAATATACATCGCCCGAGATATAGTCTCCGTAGACTTTTTGGGAGCGACATTCCGTGGAACAGATTCTTCCACCTTCGCTTCTGGAGCAGGAGTTGACTTAGGCTCTGGTTTTGGTTCTGGCTTCGATTCCATTTGAACTTCCGGTTCTACCTCAACCTGGGGAGCCTTTGGTTCCTTTTCTGATTTTTTGCTGAAAAATTGTGAGTCACTGAGTTCACCCATAACATTGGATCCCCAGCTGTTATTCTTCTTAGCCATAGATTTCTGCGATAAGCTTATCATAGGCCTGAGCAGAGCTAGAGGAAGGATTAAAGTCATAGATTGACTCTTTGTTAGCATGAGCATCTTTCATGGCCGTATTCCGAGGAATAACCGTCTTAAAGACATTATCAAAGGTCTGACGGAGTACCTGGAGAGACACTTTGCTATTATTTGTTGGCTCAGACATATTAAACAATATACCCTTCCAGACAACAGGATGTCCGAAATTCTCTCGCACAGCTCCAATCGTTTTACTTATTTGTTTTACTGAATCCAGCTCAAAGTATCCCGGAGATATAACCGTAATAACTTGATCGGAAGCGTTGAGGGCGTTGAGTGTAAGCCAGGAAAGAGAAGGAGGGCAATCTATGAATATATAATCATAAACCCCTTGAATCTTCTTTAGGGCGTGTGCCAAACGGGCTTCTCGATGATCCATAGCCGTGGTGAGTGTAACATCAGCTTCAGAAAGCAAAATATGCGACGGTACAACGTCGACATTTTCAAAGTCTGATTTATGGACACTGAGATCTTGGGACTTGTCTAAGATGACGGTACAAATAGTGTCATCTCGGGTGATTATTTGTTGATAATCACGAAGAAGGATTTTAGAGGAGTTTGCCTGTGAATCCATGTCTACTACGAGGACTTTTTTTCCTTTTCGGGCTAATCCTGTAGCGAGGGCTAAGGTGGTAGTAGTCTTGCCGGTGCCCCCTTTTTGGGATGCAATAGAAGTTATTAGCATGTTTGTATAGGTTAAGTCCACATGAAAGAGCTCTTGAGAGTTATCTTCCTTAGACTTCCATTCTTGTATTTATGTAAGTTTCTATTGATTAGAACTTATATATAGATTATATCATATATTGAAGCATGTCAAATATAAAGATATTCATCTGAAGTAAAGAAAACTTTACTTCAGACCACCCTCCCTCAATTCCCTACTATATCAGTACAATGTGTGAGCATATTATAGTGGTTTAATATAGAGTCATAATATACGAGTATTTTACATTAGTATATTATAATTACATAATATAGTTGTATAATATAATTATATATTTAAATTACATAATACATACACATAAATACAGTACATATATTACTTATATAACTTAAATGTATATACTACACTTATAATTTATACATATATTTAATGCAGGTATGTAAAATACACTCGTTAATTATGTATTTAAACTTTGTGATCAGGTTGTATATTTAAGAGTCGTGAGTATGCTTGTGAAAGATCATTGGTAAAGATTTCTATTGAGGAAAATTATTGACAAAAATAATATCAAGAGAAGGTGGTTCATATCTTGGTGGCTCTGGCTGTGGATAAAAAAGGGGATAACTTTGTTTCTGGTCATAAGATGTCCAGTCTGAGTGGTCATCTATGTCCTTGCTGAGTGGACATCTATGTCCGCTCTATAGAATAAGAAGAAAGAATAAGAAAAAAGAATAAGAAAAAACAAAACTTCTCTAAAATTTTTAATAGAAAATTAAAGCAGAATGTGATATAGTTGAAGTAAATAATCATAGCCCTGCAATAACATTGGTTGCGCAAAAAATTGCAAAAAAGCCTTTGAAACCTCAATATCGCTCCGGCAGTCCTAGCGAACTGCCTCCGCCTCAAAAGAGGTAAACACTTTACGACAAGAGGCAAAATACAATACATTAGCCACAGACAGCACACCTACAACTCACCGAAGACCATGGAAAACCTACTCACCGAACTAACACAGTACATACCAGACAGAGTAAACCAGGTAGGAGGGGGAATACTAACCCTCGGAGGAGTTTTTTTGGCCTGGTGGTACATCAACCCATTTCAACGAAAGAACTCACCGCAAAACCCTGATTTTAAAACCGATACCTATCGCACTATCCCATTCAAAAAATTACAGCAAGATCTCGTCATACTTGAAATTAAAATCCCAAAGCAGGCAGAAAAAACAAACTTCCAAGTACAGCAAAAGCTGATAAAAAAGCTCTTTTCACACTACCGAGATCCCATCCTCGGAGCAGGAGATTGGAGAAGTCAAAAATTCGCCTTCTGGGCGCAGAAATTTTTCTTATGGGTCCTAGTTCGGTTTTCAACAAAAACACTCTTCACACTCCAAATTATGGCCGAATACGGAAGA
>PXDG01000140.1 GCA_003565105.1 Parcubacteria group bacterium
ATCAAATGCAGCATCCCGATCACCCGATTCGTTGGTCGGATAATACGTACCCGCGGCAACCCAAATTTCGTCTGTTCCTCCGAAAGCTGCCCGTTTAATCCCCTCTTGCAGCGTTGATAAAGGGCTGCTCCAGCTGTCACCTGAGTTGGCATCATTTCCCCCTTCTGAATTCACGTATATTCGGGGAATGGTGCAGGTGAATCCATCTCCAATTATGTTCCAGTCGGCCTGATTTACCAGGTAATCTCTGGCGTCAGAGCTGCTGCAGTATCTGAGTTCCAACACTCCCAGAGTAACGTTTTTCGGCTGACCATTTTCTGCAACATAATCTGCCCAGCCCGTAAGTGTGGCATCGTAGTTTGTAATGGACATGCCGGATTCATCGAACATGTTTTGCATGGTAAATGAACCTTCAATCGATGAAATATTCCAAGCGCCAAGGTTTTGATTGAATGCTGATGCCTCTTGGAACATCCTCGTCATAATCGTAATATTACTCACATCCCAACCGCCAATATTTTGGTTGAATGCTGTTGCCTCTCGGAACATACTCGCCATGTCCGTAACATTACTCACATCCCAGCCCCCGATATCCTGATTGAAGGATACTGCACCCAAAAACATCTCTCTCATCGCAGTTACCGAGGATACATTCCAGCCCCCGATGTCCTGATTAAAAGATTCCGCATGGCCCAACATCCCGCTCATGGTTGTAACTGAAGACACATCCCAGGCACTGATATCCTGATTAAATGAGATCGCACGACCTAACATCCCGCTCATATCTGTTACCGACGACACATCCCACCCCCCGATATCCTGATTAAATAATTCCGCACGAAAAAACATATGATGCATACTAGTTACAGAGGAAACATCCCAGTCGCCAATATTCTGATTGTAGTTCAAAGCTCTTGAAAACATTGACCTCATATCTTCAACACTACTTACATCCCAGTCCCCGATATCCTGGTTAAATGATTCCGCAATAAAAAACAATTGACGCATATTGGTGACATTGCTTACATCCCATTCGCCAATATCTCCATTGAAATTTACTGCGTCCCTGAAAGCAGCCTCCATATTTGTGATGTTGCTCACATCCCAATCTCCGATGTCCTGATTGAATGAGCTTGCACGAAAAAACATATAGTTTATATCAGTTACAGACGATACATCCCAAAGCCCTATCGCGCCATTGTATTGAGTTGCCCCGGAGAACATCCTGGCCAGTGTGGTAACCTCTGAAAGATCCGGTGCATCCTCAGCACTGGATGTCAAATTAAACGCACCATAGAATGCACGTTCCATACTTGACCATGCGATACTCCCCCACTGATCGATGGAGAGTATTTTATGACGGTCGCCAGTATTGTTGAAGTAAATTCTCGGAAAACCCCCGGTAATCTCAACACGGTAGGTTCCCGCTTCTGGGAAGGTGATGGTCAGGTCGCCATCTGCACCGATAATGATACCATTCATATCGGCATCATCCACATGCTCCCAGTACACATCGAAGTCGTACCCGTCGCCTTTGGTGGGTATTATAATCTGATTGAGGGCTGAACCTCCGAAGTTGTCCGTTTTCCAGGTTGTAATGAAGGGGACGGGCTCAACCGCTTCGGTCACCGTGATGGCAAAAGAAGCGTCTGCATGCAGGTCGCCGTCGGTAACCCGCACGGTAAAATTAAACGTCCCGGCCTGACCTGCTTCGGGTGCAAAGGTGAACAGTCCTATTTCCGATAGTGAAGCATTCTGAATGTCTCCCCCCTCAAACAGGCTGAAGGTCAGTTCATCGCCATCGGGGTCTGTCGCTTCAAATTGAAATGAAAAGGTACTTCCGCTTTCAATGGTTGTATTGCCCGGAACAACTGTAAACTCCGGCGGGTTATTCTGTTCGGTATTCACATTGACTGTAAAGGAGGTCTCGGCGTGAAGTTCGCCGTCCGATACCTGCACGGTAAATGAGTAACTGCCTGCCTGGCCCACGACGGGAGAAAAGGTAAACAGACCGTCTGACGAAATTGACGCGTTGGCAACTTCATCCCCTTCTGTTAATGTAAATGCGAGCGGATCGCCATCGGGGTCTTCGGCCTCGAACTGGAATTGAAAGGTTTCCGTCTCCAGGATGGATTGATCATCGGGAACTGTGGTGAAAAAAGGCGGAAAATTGGGCTGTTCACCATCAACCTCGTGAGCTCCCTTGTTGGGTGGATCCGATCTCAGAAGTCCGCTGATATCATCGGGAACCAGAGCAAGAAACTGACCTGTGCCGAACAGATCGGGGTCGTTGGCCGATGCTCCGGCAGGAACAAGCTCATCATCTGATGCAAAATTCACCGGCCCGAACGTGGAGGCATTATCATGCCCGGTAGCCGATTGAAAATCTTCCAGTGTCGTGTAATTGGTTGATCCAACGCGAAACTTGTTATCCATCAACCCGAAGAAGTGATTGTGATCGGATTGCAGGCCGGATGTGCCTCCCGATATGCGATATACCGGATTCGTCGCGGTAGGGGCTTCAACCACAACAATATTATTGAAAAAATCGACGTCGGGGCTGCTGTTGATGTCGATGGCGCCCTGCGATGGCGTGTTCTTGAGAATACGAATTGTATTGTGCAGCACATCTACCGCATCCGATGAACGCACCCATACTCCGTAAACAGTATTGCCGCCTTCGGTTCTTGAGGCGATTTGATTATTTGAAATGAGCGCCCGCGTACCGTCTTCTCCGGCTTGCTGGGTATTATTGAATCGTTCGATTCTGATGGCGTGATCCGCTTCGATCATGTTTTTCTCGAT
>PXDG01000183.1 GCA_003565105.1 Parcubacteria group bacterium
AAAAAAATCAGGTCGTCCCATTATCCGAGCACCAACCTCAACTGCCTTTACAACCCAAGGATTCGTATCGGGAATTGCAGAACTCCGAAAGACAATCGTGTCTGCTTGAATAAGATCCATTTTTTCAACCTCACTTTCTCTATACACAACTATGCTTTTAGCACCTAAATTCTCTGTTGCAGCGTTCATTTGACGATCAACACCAATAACCTCAAAACCCCGCTCGTGATAGATTTGAGCAATATTACTTACTCCTGCCCCAGCTGCTCCCAAAATAATAATACGTTGTTTACCAGAATGATTCATACGCTAGATTATTTACCTTTGATTATAGTATACCAAAAAACCCTATGATATAATATGTCATATCTAACAAATACTAATCTTTTATCTATGAACATCCGTGGTCGTCATATCCCTCTCAAAAAAATCAGCTTTATTACCTTCTCAGGGATCCTTACCATATATTCTATCCAATTTATCTGGCATCAAGTCAAGCCACTCCCAGAAGGATTGAATTTCATTGGAGAATTCCATTCTCTACAACCAGAAGAAATCTCTTTTTTAACCGATACTCGTTATCTAAATCCTGATAATGAACTCGTATTCGAAGAGCAAATCTTTCCGCAGCTATTTGCCGACATATCTTCTGCTGAGAATGAAGTAATTGCAGATATGTTTCTTTTAGAAGAACATCATGACGATGAATCCCTCCCCGAAGGGTGGAAACCCGTCACCCAAGACTTTTATCAATCACTCCAACGCGCTCAAGCAAATGGGGCTGAAGTAACCTTTATCACTGATGAAATAAACGCTTTTTATGGATCTTTTGAGAATACATCTCTTACCGAGCTTGAGCAAAATGGTATTCGTACAATTTACACAAATCTATCCCTACTCAGAGACTCCAACCCCCTCTACTCCAGCCTCTATCGAACCTTACTTTGGCCACTTCCCGCCCGAGGTCGAGGCTGGCTCCCACACCCTTTTGGAGATACTGAACAACAAGTTACTTTACCGAGCTACTTACGATTATTAAACTTCAAAGCCAACCATAGAAAAGTTGTCGTTGCCGATGATGTGGCCTATATCACCTCAGCCAATCCTCATAACCCAAGTAGCCTCCACTCCAACATAGCCTTCCAACTTACTGATGAGAATCTCGTCAATGATATTCGAACCAATGAGTATTTCGTGGCAGGATTTTCGGATAAAACCTTTACCATCCCCCAAGCTCTCACACCCCAAGGACAAGTAGACATTCTCCCCTCCGTAACCTCAGGAGAAAAATATGCCCAATATATCACCGAGAAAAAAATCAAAGACACCCTCATCCACGATATTCAAACCACAACACCTGGTGACACCATCACCTTAGCCCTATTCTACATCTCAGACCGAGGGATTGTCACAGAGCTCAAAAAAGCCGCCCAACGAGGTGTCCAAATACGATTGATCCTAGATCCCACCAAAGATGCTTTTGGACGCGAAAAAATTGGTATTCCCAATCGCCAAGTCGCCCACGAACTAACCCAAGAACCAAATATTGAAGTTCGCTGGTACTCAACCAATATGGAGCAGTTTCACACTAAAATGGTCGTTATTGAGTCAGCCGATACCGTCATCATCAACGGAGGATCCTCAAATCTCACTCGCCGTAATTTAGACAACTACAACCTAGAAGCCAACATCCGTATACTCTCCGCCCAAGACACTCGTCTCGCCGAGGAAGTAAAAACCTATCTCAATCGACTATGGGACAATCCAGACGGGACATACACCCTCGATTACTCTGCATACCAAGACACTTCTGGACTACGATATTGGTTGTATCGCATTCAAGAATTTACTGGACTTTCTACCTTCTAAAAGATATCCTTGAAGAAAAGAATATCTCGCTTATACAGGAGACTCCTCTCGTAACCACTGGGGAAAAACCTCAATAAGTCCTCGGAAATTCTCACGTTCTACTCTTCGTCGAAGTACTGGATCCGTATCCCAATACGGCTTTCTACCAGTACCTTTAGGACTCATAAACGTAGACATTGGATACCCAGGATTATAATTCACTGAAACATAATCAGCAACCTCACTCACCTGAGTTACCGTAATCGTGCCCACAAAATCAGTCAATGGATTATAAAAGACAATAGAAAAATCCCAATAAAACTCTTGGTTCGTATGAGGATGTGTTTGTAGTAACTCTTGCCAATATGAGATTACCTCAGCATCACTCGGATCACGATCAAGCGATTGCCCTAATCTACGCACAAGTACTCCAGGCTGCAAACTCTCTGGTAAAAAATTTGTACGCATTTCTTCATCCACGGCCAAAACTGGCATCGAGATTATTCGAGCATATTCCTTAGCTTTATGAAGAGCATTTTCTTGAGAAGTATCAAATGGTTCAGCTACTTTCTCTGTTATTCCAAGATCATCGAGAGACAGAAGCACACACTCTTGTTCTTTTAATAAGGTCTGGTATCGCTCTATTTTTCCTGGATTATGACTAGTCAAACAAATCTTTTTCATATACGTATAGATTTTTTAATAAGATTCTTTTATAGTAACACAAAAAAAGAGACTAGTCAGATACTAGTCTCTTTGAAATGATTATAGATACCTAATTGGAATATCCCCAAACATTTTTCTGATAAGTTTTTCCTTATAGAGAGGTAACGTCCATATATAGACAGCCTTTACAGGGACGCTATTATCTAGTTGAGAAAAGCGTTCTTTCCAAGCATAGAAACCATCTCCATAATAGGAGAGAGCAACTTCAGGGACATC
>PXDG01000042.1 GCA_003565105.1 Parcubacteria group bacterium
TTTTTATCGTTAAAGTTGAGTTATCTATTTGCCTTAACTTTAGTAGCCGTATTTCAGATAGGGTTAATCAATATTTTTATACTATTCACTTACTACTCTGTAATGAATATTGCTCAGGTAATAGCATTACATCTTATCCGTCGTAGGTAAAAAGTGTACCCCTCACTTGAAAAGAAGTGAGGGGTTTTTCTATTGAAAAAATCTCGCCAATACATAGTATTGACGAGAGAGGGGATGTTAGGTTGAACAATTAGACTGAGTATGAGGAATGATTGCTGGATGAGCTTTTCCTAATGAAAGGTAGTAGATTTCATCTTCTTGATACAGGTAATTTTGGGTGATGTTATCATCAAGAGTCAAAAAATCCTCAATTTCAAAGTTATAAAAGGATCCTGAGCGATACTTTATGTTGCAAAGAGGGATATTGGGTATCTCTTTAACGAGATATTCTCCCATAGGATGAAGTATTGTATCCCCCTGTATAATTCGATTGCGTTGTGTGTGGTAGTTTCCTGCTACGACTAAGGTGTTTTCTGATAAGAAAGAGCTGAGGATATTGTGAGCCATTAACTCATCACGACCATTGTCAGTTGAAGGCCAGACAGGGGGATGAAAACAGACTATTGAGTCTAGCACACCTTCTTTTTGTAATTGCTTAAGTAAAGCAAAGTGTCCCGAGGTAATACGACCATCATTGCTTTTTTGTATCATAGAAAAGTCCAAGTCACCTGTCCTGAGATAAGAATAGATCGTTTCAGTGAGATCTTGCTCCCATTCTAATGCAAGGGGTCTAAATCCCCATTGCTTGTACAAGAAGTAAATAATATGAGGATTTTCATAGACTCCATGTACTTCTCCTAATAACAAAAGGTGTGTATTCGATAAATCTTGAGTCAAACTTTCTTGAATAGAATCTTCTACAGATATTGGTAATAGAGTGACATCAGTATCTTCTATGCTTTGTAAGAATCGTTCTTGATCTTGAATCATATAATAATCTTTGTATGTGTTTTATATACATAATGTCAGATATAATTGAATTTAGCAAGTCTTTTGATGGAGTTATTTGAGTTTTTATATTTAGTCTCAGACCTCTATTTCATAAAAGATGGTACTTTTATGTGCAAAACACTTGACAAAAAATAATTTTCTGATATACTTAATATCGTTGTTTGCCCAAGAGGTAGAAATTATATGAACTATAACAAAATCGTTGCTGATATTAAACAAGAACTTCTTTCTCCTGAGAGAGATGTCGTTCTCAATGCTCTAGAAAATTTAGCCGTCGACTGGGATGGCTATCTTGACAGGGTGTTTGTCATCGTCCTTGCTCTAGTGGAAGGTCAGGATGAAGAGATATCAGTAACAGCGATAGAAACTCTTGCAGAAGCAGAGCAAGCCTTATGTAAAGAGAATCAACAACGTCTGGCAAAATTGCTGGACAAAGTTGCAATTAGTAGTGGCTCTGTAGGTATCAGAGTAGCGCTAAGTGCAAGAGAAGCACTCAAAAAAATACTCGATAACCGATGCTTGGCACGTGGGAGGGCATATCAAGCCCATCTTCGCAAGTGTCGTAAATAATTAATCTTTCCCCTTCCCTCACTGGTGAAGGGGTTTTTTCTTACCATTTTTTTCAAGTAGACTATGATATAATAATAAATATCAACTTATAACAAACAATATGGAGAAAAATCAAAATCCAAATTTTTTAAAAAAGAAGTACAATTCCTTACACACGAGTGAGGAAGTAGAAAGTGCTGCAAAAAGAACCGAAGGAAAAACGGGTGAATCCGTACCTTTAAAACCTGAAGAACGGATACAGAATTACTTAGATAGATTTTCTGAGATTTTAAATCGGGAGGATGATGAAAAAAGGGAGCGTGGTATAGAAGCTCTTAAAAAAGTACTACATAATGATTTAGTAATTAAAGAAGAAAATATTCCTTTTGATTACTTTATTGAACAAGAAATGCGAATTGCTGAACAAGAAGGATATGGTAGACCAGATTTACCACCAAACTGGGAGGAAGAAAAAACAAAAGAAATTATAGGTGGGCAAGAACAATCACTTGACCAGTGGATAGATTACCTTAGTTCAAAAGATGCTATGTATCCTGACTGGGCTAAATACTGGGCATTTCGCTCAATGACCCAAATGGGGGGGTATAATAAAAAAGAAAAGAAATTTGGGAAACGAACTGAGACCTCCGCACAGCCCTTTCCTACGCTCAATGTTGCTTGTTTAGCAAAGACAATCGACGTAATTCAAAAACAAACAGAAATTACAAGCCTTCCTAAAAAATCTGAAGAAAGAAAAACTCTGCAAAAGTATCTTACGTATTCATTAGATAACGATACGGAATACACAAATTTGGTCTCAACTGAAAACTTTGCAAAGCTCTATACCTATGCCCTAGAAAAATTTGGAGGACTGAGCTTTGAGTCTTTAGAAAACATAGCTGGCAAATGGAAGGTCTACCCGAAAGGATCAGAACCCGATGAATTGTATGAGTCTTTGCAAGGATTTCCTTTAGAGTGGTGTACCGCTGTAAATATTGAAACAGCAAGAAATCAATTAGAGGGAGGAGACTTTCATGTATACTATTCACAAGATCAGAATGATGTAGCCAGAATACCTCGACTGGCAATACGCATGTTTGGAGAAGATATTGCTGAGAATCCGCGTGGTATAAGACCTGGTCAAAATATAGATGAATTTATAGGCCCTGTATTGGATGAAAAGTTAAAAGAATTTGGAGAAAAAGGGGAGGAGTTCTTGAAAAAA
>PXDG01000126.1 GCA_003565105.1 Parcubacteria group bacterium
CCGCAGCGTCGCCCGCACCACTCAAGCTGCCGGCGTTCAAGTCGAGATTGCCGAACGTCGCGCTGCCGCCCACGTTAAGGCTGCCGCCGCTGATCTCGGCTGCGGTCGCCGCCAGTGAGCCCGCCAGGATCGCGTTGCTCCCTGTCGGGAAACGGATCGTCTCTGCGGAAAGCGTCCCGGCCTGCTGGGTCAGGGTGCCTCGGACGTCGAAGGTGCCGGACGTGATGACGCTGCCGCCGTTCTGGTTGAACGTCATGCCGTCTGCCAGCTCGAGGTTGGGCGCCTGCAGCGAGCCGGAATTTTCCGTATTCGTCCCGAAGATCAGATCAGAGGTGGCGGTGACGCTGCCGAGGTTTCGGAAGGTGCCGTCCGCACCACCTTCGATGGTGAACGGCGTTCCGTCTTGGAACGCAAAAGTGAAGCCGCCGCGGTTTTCGAATACTCCACCATCGATGATCTGCAGACGACCGAGGTCGAGGCGCGCGTCCGGATCGGCGATCGTGAGCGTGCGACCGGAAAGGGTGCGCAGCGGATCGGGATTGGCGAACAGTCCGAATTGCGACTCCGCGGTAGCTGCGACGGTGACGGTCCCGCTTCCGCCGATGGTGCCTTCATTCCAGCGGAACAAGTTCGCCACCGAGATGTTGCCGGTTCCGGTGAGCATCGCGGTGCTGCCGGCGACAATCAATTCGTTCAGATCTGCGTCGCTGTTGAGGATCACGTGTCCGAACCTGGTGGATAGCCGATCGAGGTTGACGGTGCCGTTGAGGGTGGCGGTGCCGCTCGGCAGGAATAGACTCTGGCCCTCGATCGCGCTGGTCGCGTCGAGGGTGTGTGTACCCGCGAACTGCAGGCCGGCTGGGGTGGTGCTGTCGTCGATTCCGATCAGGAAGGTTCCGGAGTGTGTGCCGCCGCCGAACAGGCGCAGATTGGCGAAGGTCACCGACACGACTCCGGAATTGTCGAAGCGGTTGGCGATGTCGAAACCGCCGCCCTCGAAGCTGCCGGAATTGAGAATCACTCCGTTGCCACCAAAATTCCCTGCGAGCCCGTTTTGCTGCTCGACACGCATGCGGCCCTGGTTGTCGAGGACGGCAGTGCCATTCAGCGTCAGCCCTACGGTCCGATCGATGCTGATGCCGATATCGGAGCGGTTACGTAACGTCCGGTCCTGCATGACCAGTGATGCGCCCGAGGTGGAGATCAGGCTGCCGCCGGGGACAATATCGAGCAGGCCGGTGCCAGAGAGCAGGCCGCCCGTCCAGTCGAAGATCCCGGCCACCGAAACGTCGCCGGATCCGTTCAGCACGCCGCTGTTCCTGAGGGTCAGGTTGCCGGTGACCAGGGTGGTGCCCGGGCCGGTGAAGGTTCCGGAATCGATCACGAGCGCCCCTGCCGTCAGGTTGCCGCCGACGCTGACCTGACTGCCCTGGACGCTGAGGCTGCCCAGACTGGCCATGCCATTGAGGCTGAGCGTCCCGGGGCCAGTCAGGCTGAGGGTGTCGGCAATCAGCGTCGACGAGGAGTCGAACACGGTATTGCCCTGCCGCGTCAGCGACAGTGCGTCGAGCATGGCATTGCCGGTGACCCTGAGCGTGCCGGGGCCCTGGATGTCGCTGCTGGAATCCACGGTGAGATCGCCGGTGCTGGCGGCGAACAGGAAGTTGGCGATGCTGTTGTTGAGGATCGACGTCGAAGCGGCGGTGTAGGTGCCGTTGAAGGTGATATCGCTGAAGTCCCGGATGATCACGTTACCGGCGATGAACTCGCCCTCGATCGTCATCACCGCGTCGGCGAAGATCTGGTCTCCGAGATTTTCGAACCCACCGAACAAGTCATGGTTGCCGACGAAGATGATCTCCGCCGGAGGCAGCACAAAGAAGTCGCCGAAGTGGGTGCCGTCGCGCTCCAGGGAGATGGTGCCGCTCAAGGCTGTCATGGTGCCGTTGTTGTCAAAGCGGGTCTGGAAGCGCGTCGTACCGGTCGTGGTGTCCTTGGTCATCGAGCCCGTATTGTCGAAGTAGCCCGATTCATCAGGACTCGTAATGTTGCTGTCTGTACGGACGAAGAAGTCACCAGCCGCTTCAATAACGGCTTCGTCGACAAGACGGATCTCGCCGCCGGACCAAACAGTGTTTGTTTCCGCGCCGAGCTGGATCAGGCCGAAGTTGAGGATCTTCAGCCCCTCGGTGGAGAACAGGGCCTGCCCGCCGGACTCGAGGGTGAGCGTGCTGCTATCAACGGTGCCGGATCTCCAGCGGAAGCTGTTGCCGACGTGCATGCCCCCGGGACCCACGACAATGCCGCCGTTCAGGAAGAGATTGTCGACGAAGACGGGGCCATCGTTGGCGGCAAGGGTCGCGTTCGGATCGACCCCCAATGTTCCAGGGCCGGAGAAGGAAACGCCCGATTCTGCAACATGAACGCCAAACTCGAGCCACAGGGTGCTGCCTTCACCGATGCTCCAGCTACCCCCTTCGCTGAAAGTCATCGAGTCAAACAGCAACCGGGTCACTTCGTTGTCGACCTGAATGTCGCCGAAGTTATTGATGAAAACGCCGCTGAGCAGGTCTCCCGCGCCTGGAGCGACCAGGAGCTGGCCATGGTTATCGAATCGGCCGCCGTCGCCGATGCCCTGAAAGAGGAACGCCGACCCATCCGTCAGGAACGCGTTGAACTCACCAAAGTTCTCGATCAGGGCGCTGTTATTGAAATCGATGTTGCCGCCGAACCAGTTGACCTGGCCGAGGTTCGTCAGGCGCCAGTCGTTCAGACCCAC
>PXDG01000012.1 GCA_003565105.1 Parcubacteria group bacterium
CCCCAAAATCCCTTGATACCCCTCACAAAAAAACGCAAACCGTTGAAAACCAACAAACCCCCAGAGGCATAGCAAAAATCGGACTTTGCTATTTTTGACGCATATTAAAAATGTTCGTCTCGACGACATGAAAGATCTCGACCAAGCCGGAAAGATTATTGCCAAGCGTACCGAGCTCATAGGACATCAGACAAGCAGTTTGATATTGTTGTGAAGAAGAAGGAGTCCGAACCAGCACCTGGACACCTACCCTCAAAGGGCGCCGCGGACGGCGCCCTTTGAGGGCCTGTCAGGTGTGCCGTTCGATTAAGAAATGAAACACTTCATACATTTAATATTGCTCCTTGGATTTGTTACTTTATCGACAGGATGCGCCTCACCCTACATGATTGACCGACGCCGTGATGCGGCCGATATATTTACGGCCACAGTCGGGCATGGCTATGGAGTCAAAGCACAGGCCGGCCCCCTAGCTGCCGGTGTTGCGGTTATAATGGATCATCAAGGTCTTCGCGGAGGCGCATTAGCAGAATTTCCACGTGGCTGTGGTGGATGGGACATGATTGATGTCAACGTGCTGGGATTCGGAGGACAGAGATTCAATGTGAGCAGCAGTAACACTGTTGACTACGGAGCTCGCAATCACGAGACGCTAGAAGCAAGAAACAAAACCTACAATGCACCGTCAATCGCTGGACTCACGATACCTCTCGCTGTTGAGGGTGACAAATGGACACGCGGGCATCTGTACCGACTCACGCAGCTTGAGCTAGCCGTAGGTGTCGGACCTGCAGTTCGCATCGGCTTTAACCCAGGAGAATTATTGGATTTTATATTGGGCTGGTTTCTGATCGACATTTACAATGATGATATAGAGATGAGAAGACACAGGGAACAAAGAAAATCGAACAATCGCCTGCACCCTACTAGGGGAAGTTGAATACAACTTCCCCTAGCGGGTGAGGCACACGTTCGATGAAAGAGATGAAGACAAACAAATGGAAGACAGCCTTCTGGATCGCCGTTGCAGGTTCCATCCTGCTCCTGTCGCTCCAAGAGAAGCAACACAAGGCCACGCTGAAGCAGATACGCCTGCATCGTGCCGTCGTTACTGTTGTTGATGACACAACGGATGCACGCCTGAACCCTTCGATCATGGTTCGAGGCGGCCCGTCGTCTGACAACCCATTGCCATCAGGCACAACATGGACATCGCACGGCGACGCCATGGTGTGTGAATGGGTTGGAATTGAACCACGTGAGATCCACATCTCATCGGAGGGATACTCAACCCAGTCTGTGGTCGTTGCTTCAGGAACAACCAACATCATAGCAGCACTAACGAAATTGAAGAAACCGGACATCGAACAACCGGATGGAGCTGTTACTCAGGAATCCGCGCCAAGCGCGGCTCCCTGAGAAGCTCATCCGAGGACGTTGGCCAGAGATTATTTAATGAAAGCAAAGTCAAATAGTGGTGACGGCAACAAGCAACCAGCAGATGTCTCCAAGCGAAACTTTAAGGCTCTTGCGTGGATTGCGGGGGCTGCTGTTCTTTTTTCGTTGTGGATATTCTCGTTAATCCCTCTTGCCCTCGGCGCCTATGTGTTATTATTGCGTCTACTAAAGGATCGTCATGCGATTCAAAAGCAAACGGTTCTGGCTCTGTATTGGCTTGGCTTGGGACCAATCAGCACTCTTCGACTGCTAGAATACAAACCATACTCAAGCGTATTCGATCCAATATTCGGTTTGTTTTTGTTTGTTACTATAATTGTACCATTTTTGTTTTCAGCACGCCTTGCACTCAACCAGTTTGCTTCGCAACGCTTCGGACAAGGCTTAATCAGCGTCTTAATTGTGTTGGTTCCGTTTTATTGGTGGCGTACTATTGGTCGTCATCTTTTGGAGACACTGAATCTGTATATGATGTAAACAATTGTCTGTCACTTAAATTGGCGGATTGTTGCTTTGTAAAATATGATGAACGATGGCCAACAACATCCTGAACCCTATTTCAGGCTCGCGCCTGAAAAGGGTTAGGATCACGTTGTCTGTGAGGATGAGATGATTCTGATTCGAACGTGTTGGTACCTGTGCGTGATTTTCCTGGTCATGCTCGGGTGTGCATCGCTGATCACCGTCGCCCCCGGTGGCGAGACCACCATGGGGATTGTCTTGCTGGTCCTGCTCGTTCTCAGCATTGTGTCCGGCGGTGTAGCGTTGCTGCTCCGCCGCAAGTTCAAGAGGAATCCTGAATCAGTCATTTTCAAGTCCAAGGTCGTCTCGGGACTCTGCATCGGGATTGCCGCAATCCTAACGCTTTTCCTGCTGTTCGGAGTTGTAGGATGAGATCAGACAACAAGGTTGCTGCACGGTATTTGCCAAAGGCCGCGCTTCGCTTGCCTTTGCCAAAACCGTGAGCACCACGTTAGGGGAATGAATGAAAACACTACCCGCATTGATTGTTCTAATGAGCATCTCCATTGGGGCAACGCATCTATTTGGCAATACGGCAGATGATTACACCGGTATATATATTTCAGGAATACAGTACATTACTGATCCGACAGCATTCATTCCCGAGAGTGATGAGGCATTGACGGGCGACCAACAGAAGGCACTTGCCTTTGCGAAAAGAATCCTTGCTCTATATCTTGATGCAAATATCAGAGGCATATTCTCAATAGCGGAGGCAGACTGGGGATACCAAATACCCTTTGTCAATCTTGAAACAGACAGAGACGGTAACTGGGCAGAAGACCCCGAAGCCTTCG
>PXDG01000107.1 GCA_003565105.1 Parcubacteria group bacterium
AGTTTTAGCATGATACTTCCTAACATAAAATGTTTTTGATTTATAATTGACTTTTTGTATATATTGTTCTTTTATTAAAGATTCTACAATTGAATGATCAGCATTATTTTTTTCTAATAATCGTTGCATGGTATCTTCCCTGATAGGGTGAACAGCACAAATATTGATTATATCTTCTTTTGCATTCCCCGTATAGCCGGCTTCAGTGCCTTCAAAACCCAGTAATAACTCAGTATTTAATTTTTTTTCCAAAAACATTTGATAAGCTTCATTTATAATATTCTCATCAGGAGCTTTGACCCATGATATTGTAGGGGGCCTTGTTGGTATTGATATGTATGAAACAGAAGGGTTTACTTTTTTAATAAGTTCTGCTGTGAGTTTTATTGTTTCAGCTTTATCATTTATATCTTTTACGAGCATGGTTTCACTCACAAGTTTATTTTTATATTCTTGCGAAAACTTTAGCAAACCTTCTATATAGTTATCAAAACAAATATCAGAATAAGGCCTGCTTAATGTTTTCCATATTTTTACATCTGCTGTGTCAATTTTTACCGAAACAAAATCTGCTGATTTTAGATCTTCCCGAACATTGAGATCATTAAGTAAAGAACCATTTGTGATCACTGCAATTGGTATATTGAATACTTTTAATTTTTCTATTGATATTCCAAGATTAATATCCAGGGTAGGTTCACCATTAGCAACAAATGTTAAATAGTCTGGCTGGTTGTTTTCCTCAAGTTTTCTCAGGTGTTTTTGTACTTCTTTAAAAATAATTGACGGATCATACTGTCTTTGCCTTGTACCTGTGATATCTTCGGTAGCTCCAACCTGGCAATATATGCAGGAATAAGAGCAGAGTTTTTTATATGGTATATTGTTTATACCAAGGCTTTTTCCTAATCTGCGTGACGGTACTGGTCCAAAAGCTATCATTATTCAAATGAGTTGATTAATTTCCAGATGCGCTCGATTTCTTTACTGATATAAGAATCAGGATACCATTCAACTACACTTTTGCAATTCACCATAGCTTCAACAAATATGTTATCAAATGGAATTTTACCTATGATTTTTATATTACTGTTTGTGCAATAATATTCTACTTGATCAGCTACATCAGTGTTCAAATCATACTTGTTAATAATTACATAGGTTTTCAGGTTAAATTTTGCGGCAATTTCAATTGCATTTTTTAAATCGTGTAATCCAGTTATTGTTGGTTCTGTTACTATCACAACCCTGTTAACACCTGTAATCGTTGAAATTACAGGGCACCCTATGCCGGGAGGGCCGTCTATAATTATAGTATCAAGATTGTGTTTTTTTGATACTTGTTTTGCTTTTTCCCTTACCATGTTTACTAGCTTGCCAGAATTTTCTTCACCCGGGGCTAAACGCCCGTAAATCATTTTGCCGTTGCGGAAATTACCCCAATACATTCTGCTTTTATCATTATCCACCATGGTAATTGCCTGCACGGGACAAATCCGGGAGCATAATTTGCAGCCTTCACAAAATATGGGTGAGATAATAGTTTTGCCATTTAAAGAAGAGATAGCTTCAAACCGGCAATAATCAATGCAAATTCCACAATTATTACATAATGAATAATCAATAACGGCTTCCTGCCCGGCTATATAAACCTGTTCTTCTTCATTTGCCGGGTTAAACAATATATAAAGATTAGCCGCATCAACATCGCAATCTGCCAATACTACATCTTTTGACAATGTGGCAAATGCTGCGCTAATACAGCTCTTGCCTGTACCTCCCTTACCGCTGATTATTGCTGTTTCCACTTTCGTCTTTATTTGAAATTTTGAAATTGGAGTTTGGAATTTGTTTGTTTTTTGTATTTTGTTATTTGGTGCTTGTTTGTATTTTGGTTCTTGTTATTTGGTGCTTTGGTTATTTATTTTTAGATTTTATAGACAGACACTAAATATATTTATTATCGAATTAAACATCGATATAAACCGGGCTTGTAATTCAGGCCTTGATTTTACTACTATTTCCCCTTTTGAATAATGTGTAGCAATATCTCTGTCAAAAGGTATTTCCATCAAAACAGGGATATGTTCCCTGTTCAGATAATCATAGACCTCATTATTACCAAGCCCGGAACGGTTAATTATAACACCATAAGTTTTATTCATCGTTTTTAGCGTTTCAACAGATTGTATCAGATCACTCAAGCCAAACGGAGTTGGTTCGGTAACCAGGATCACATAATCAGCTTTTGCAACTGTTTGCATGAATGGGCATGAAGTGCCCGGGGGTGAATCCAATATACAAACACTATTATTTCCGGCTTCCTTGATAGCAGCCTTAATTACAGGAACCGGTGATAATACACCTACTTTCAATCGTGCTTCGATAATTGATGTTAAGCCGGTAATTGAATAGCGGCTTACTTTACCCAATACCAGATCTTTTTCGCTTATAGCATCATATTCACAGGCAACTGAGCAAGCGCCGCAACCATGGCAGAGATCATCGATAACCTGTATTACTTTTGATGATGGAATTATAAAAATAGCATTGTAATTGCAATACTTACTGCATTTACCACAAAATATGCATTTGTTTTTGTCAATCACCGGAACTTTTTGTGTAACATCAAAATAATTCTTGAGGCTGCCATTATAGAAAACCAAATCATTGGGCGCTTCGGCATCACAATCAACAAGTGTAACCCTGATTTTTTTTCTCTTAAGGGTATAAAATAAGTTTGTGGATACTAATGTTTTCCCTG
>PXDG01000130.1 GCA_003565105.1 Parcubacteria group bacterium
AAGGTGAGCCGATGCATAGGTTGCCTATCTTCCTGCCTTCTGACGGCGTTGGCATGGGCATGCCTATTTACGATATTCCGACGCCGCCGTTACAAATTGAATTCTCGGACCCTATAGACTCGAACATTGTCGATACAATAGTTGCTGTGTCCTTTGGCCGTTCTCTAATTTTATCCGAAACAGACACAAACAGCTTACAGTTTGTATCAGCGGACTCTACTCTTGCCATCACGATTGCATGTACGCCAACATTTGACAATGATGCGGTTCTCGCTACAGTCATAGACACTATCGAAGCGATCACAAACGTAACTTATAGCCTAATATCTTCTGATGAGCATCCTATGGTATACGACGCTCTTACGCCTGCAATTGAACTGAGTGCTCCCGTATGGTCAACAAATGAATTGAATCAGATAACTTTGAATACTTATGCTCTCCAGGAAACTGGCATTGACACAAGAGTTTTCACCAACTCATTCTATGATGTTAGTATTCTTGATGGAGCTGTTCAGACACAAGATGTCGACATTTGGAGAATCGCTCTACATGATCACCGATACGATTTTGGCGGTATTTTCGCCATCGAGGAAACAGCACCGACATCCCTGGTCTTCAGGAATTGCAATCCGCCGACAACAACAGACCTATCTCCCTCAGAACCTGAAGACCATGTGCCATGGCGCATAAGAATTGAAGGGGTGCCTATAGAGCATGTCGTTTCTGTAACCGTCGAGACTCCCATAGATCAGATAGTTGTCGATGATTTCATATCTGGTTCCGTGCTCACCGCTGCTCAATTCGTGCTTGTTCCTCCAGGCACGACGTCACAGCAAGTGCCTGGCGGAGAGTTCACTCTGCTGACCTTCAACCCTCTCGATATAGGTGTAATCCCTGACGTTATGCAAATGGTCAGCGCTACAATTAACCTTGCAATCGCCGGATGCACACCCCGCGTGGTCAGACACCCTCTTAGACCAGCACAGGTATTGCGGTCGTTTGAACCATATGAAATCTTTGCATCTCTTGGGCATGCACGCTTACGCCCCATCGTTAACGCAGCTAGAAGATTAGAATATAGTGTTCTTGAAAACAAATCTGCTTCTAAGCAATGGGCCACGAATAATGTTTCGGGTAAAGAAGTTGTCGTGTGGTTTACACACGGCGGGTGGAGCAATATGGAATTCACTAAGAATGAAGCTTTATATGTCGGTTCTGGACAGCCGCGCCCCTATATGCAGTTCAAGGGTAAGGAGGGTGTCTTTAGCTCAGACCTTGAGGGACATGGTTTAGACGCGCGTTTCGTCATGATGACGGGATGTCTGTCCGCATGGACCGGTGGAACGACAGCAACTGAAGCTAGAGCGCTTGACACCGTGCACTCCGAAGTAAAGGCTTTTGCTGATGCATTTGGGCCTAATGTTGCTTATGTTGGATTATCGTGGAGCGGAGGCATCGGCACTGAAGGCGGTAGAGCACGTCGGTTTATTGACCTCCTCGATGATGGCACAACAGTTGAGGATGCACTTGAGATATACGACACTTTTCATATATTCGGCCATTACAAAGGATACGGGCCAGGATTGAAGAACCCGGTCCACGCCAGATTCCTGGATGATGAGGAGGAGGCCCCGTGAACAAAATGTTGTGTTCCATATGCCTAGCCCTGGCTATTCTGTTGCTTGGTGGGATGATCGCCCAGCTGCAGTGCCATGCCAACGTCCGCGACCAGGGCATAGAACAGTCGCTATATGAGCGCTATGTTGAACTCTCAAGTAAGCTGGCACCGCTCTTATGGTCGGAGCAGCCTTGGTCGCAAGATAGCCTACCTCCTCTGAATGATTTTAGACGCTTCACGCCAGAAGGGAATAGGGTCGCCACGTTCGGCCCTAATGCAAGAGCATCGGTGCGTCTCCCGTTCTTTTTGGTCCTGGGTGTTGATCATGACGACTTTTTTGTGGTCATCCATCGGGAGAAACTTGCGGCCGCACGCCGGCGCCGTGAGCTGGATAAGAAACCATCCATCACCGCAAAGGAAGCTGTAGCCCGTGCGCATAGGTACCTGGAGCTAATCGGCCATGCTGTTCCCGCTGATCATGCTATGGAGGTATTCTTTGGAACGGATGATAATCGCGAGCGCCTCCCGGTATGGAATGTAGCCTGGTTCCCATGTTATGACGGGGTCTATTTTGATCATGTAGCTACGCGCTGGGACCATTCGCGGTACATGGTAATAACATTTCACGAAGAGCTCGGCTTGATTCGGTACGAGCGGAAAGTGGGCATTTACCCGGCGCCCCGAGCGATGGAGCGAAATGTCTCTGCATCTGAAGCAATCGAGGTCGCCCTGTCAGTGGTAGATAGAGTACGGAGAAATCCATCCTATCTGACGTTGCGAGGGCCACAGAGTGAATCATCTATTATCGCCATAGAGCGCCCTGTACTTGTTTTGCGTGAGCCTACCGGAATGCTTGATCTTCTCGGTCCAGAATATATGGCCCTGACATCACGTCTACCCAAAGAGACACGCCTTTCTTGGCGAGTTACCTTTCTTATCTCCAATCCAATCCTTTTATCTTCAAAGGATTCCGACACCCCCACACACTTTTCTCAACACTATTTATTCATCTATATCGACGCAGAGAATGGTAAGAGTATCGGATTCGACGCGTATTAGAGGGGATAGGGGACAGGGGGATAGGGGGGGATAGGGGTCCCGAATGGCGCTTACATAAGGCAGCATTAGGACGCTCTTGAG
>PXDG01000163.1 GCA_003565105.1 Parcubacteria group bacterium
ACAATATCAAAGAGCTCGTCAAACCCTTTGACTACCAAACCTCCTGCCTCTTGAATAGCCGTAGCAATTTGTTGAGACTCTCCAACAATAGATCCTGTATGGGAAGCAATGGCTTCTGCTGCTTGATGAGAACGTCCCGACTTCAGGACAATCACGGGTTTTGAACAGTCTTGGATTGCTTTGATAAATCGAATCGGGTTATTAATGCCTTCTAAGTACAAGGCGATAACTTCTGTCTTAGAATCAGTCGTGAGATACTCAATCATCTCCGCTTCATCAATATCTGATTTATTTCCGACACTCAAAATCTTATTGAACCCAAAGGCTCTTTGATCCGCTCGATCAACAAATGAAGAGATGAGAGCCCCAGACTGAGAAATGAATGAGACATTCCCTGATTTGACAACAGGGAGACCAAAGGATCCATTATAGGCATAGGTATCCGCATCAGTATTGATGACTCCGAGACAGTTAGGACCAACTAGCCGAATATTATAGTCCGCAGCTATTTTTTGCAATTTCTGTTCTGCCACAAGCCCTTCTGCACCACTTTCTTTAAACCCAGCTGAGATAATCACAGCGTATTTGGTATTCTTTTTTCCCAATTCACGAACAACATCCAAAACATATTGAGCAGGGATAACAATAATGGCTACATCTATCCCACTGGGTAAATCTTTAACATCTTGGACACAGGGTATTCCGTGAATATTTGATTCATTACGGTTAACTAAAAGAATATCTCCTCCATAATTACTTTCCAAAATGTTTTGTAAGATCAGCGAGCCAACTTTTTGCGTATTATTCGATGCTCCAATAACAGCGATGCTTTGAGGGTACAAAAGGTGATGCATACGAATTTAGCTTAAATGTATAATTTGATTTTCTTCAGGAACAATAGCTTCATATTCCAAATCAGAGATAATTCTATTCGCCAGGGCAAAAGAGGCATCCGTCTCCCCTTGGATAACAAAGACTTTTTTCGGAGATTCAAATCCAGAAACCCAGTCTAACAACATATTTTGATCTGCGTGAGCAGAATATCCATCAACTTTACGAACCTCAATCTTATTTTCCACATCTTTTCCGTGAATGCGTACTGGGCTTTCTCCATCCAGGATACGACGCCCCAAAGTATGCGGAGCCTGATAGCCAACAAATAAAATCATATTATTAGGATCAGAAAGGTATTTTTGTTCGTGATACAAAATTCGCCCTCCTGTAGACATTCCTGAGCCAGCCATAATCAATTTGGGTTGTGGCGCAGTATTGATAGCCATAGAAGAGTTTCTATCTGCAGTCATTTGAAAGAAGGGGAAGTCAAAAACATCGTCTTCTTTAGCGAGTTTACGGGCTTCTGGATTATAATACTGTGGGTATTTCTCGTGAATTTCGGTAGATTTGATGGCCAGAGGGGAGTCAAGGTAAACATCAATTTTCCCAACCCGACCAAGAATCTTTCCTTCACCTGAATGATTCTCAACAATATCATTCAATTCATATAAAATATCTTGAGTTCGTTCAATAGAAAAGGTAGGAATAATGAGAACTCCTTTTCGCTCAATGATATCTCGTACTGCTTGGCGAAGAATATCTTTTCGAATATCGGTCTGTTCGTGAATTCGATCTCCATAGGCAGCTTCAACCATCACGTAATCAGCCTCTTTGACATAATCATAGTTTCGCAAAAGAACAGATGGAGTATTTCCAAGATCTCCAGAGGTCACCAGCTTAATTCTCTTACCTGTTTCTGGATCAAGAATCCAAACTTCTGTTACCGCTGAACCCAAAATATGTCCCGCATCTTGAAAGCGAAAGGAGACATTTTGGTCAACTTCAATGATATCCCCATACTCGACACCCTTCCATTGCTTCATTGATTGATGAACATCAGCCTGATCAAAGAGTGGTAATCGCCGATTATCCGACTCCATAATATGAACAGTATCTAACAAAGAAACTTCAGAAAAATCTTTGGTAGGATGCGTCGAGTAAATATCCCCTAAAAAACCATCTTTGACTGCTTTCGGTATCCGTCCAATATGATCAATATGCGCGTGAGTAGCAATTAAAAATTTTACTTCAGCAGGATCATACGGAAATGGTTGATAATTCCATTCATCCGCTTCGGCTTTTCCCTGAAGCAACCCACACTCAATTAAAAACTTAATGTTTCCGTTATTTATAAGGTAGTTCCCCCCAGTTACTGATTGAGCTCCTCCACAAAATTGTATCGTTACCATTGTTGTTTGTATTTATTCTTTATGATTTTATTATATCAGATAAAAGAGGTTTTGAGCAAATAAAAACTATATATCATTATAATTATCAATCCTGCAATCGGATCAAATACCCCGCAGGATTATCTTTATAACCATCAAACCATCCTCCGACTATCACCTTCCCATCTTCCTGGATACTCGTGGTATAAACACTACCATTAAACCCTGAACCCACATCAAAGCTACTATCCCTGCTCCCATCATTATTTAATCGCACTATATAATTCACAGCTTCTCCTTGGTAACTCGTAAAATCCCCTCCTACTATCACCTTCCCATCTGCCTGGATACTCGTGGTATAAACCCAATTACTAAACCCTGCCCCCACATCAAAGCTACTATCTCTACTCCCATCATTATTTAATCTCACTATATAATTCACAGCTTCTCCTTGATAACTACTAAATCCCCCTCCGACTATCACCTTCCCATCTTCCTGGATACTCGTGGTATAAACACTACCATTAAACCCTG
>PXDG01000189.1 GCA_003565105.1 Parcubacteria group bacterium
CGACGTGCAATGAGAGGGGCGGTTTCTGATCCCGACTCACCTTCCACAGCTACCGCACTGGGTACTATTTCCCATGAGGAGCTTCCAGTGGGTCTGACACGTACATTTATAGTTGCATCAAGGTTGAATATTGTGTGGCGGAGAGGTAAGGCTGCTGTCATATCATGACGCCACGACCTTTCTTTGGTATCAGGATCCTCAGACCAGGAAGGCCCGACACCCCTCGTTACCTTTATTATCTCTTTGCTTCTGTTGGAGGAATCTCTGGTGGGATCCCATACTAGCTTCCATGGAAGAAGATTTGACTCCTCTGCTCCACTGGCTGCGCTAGCGTAGTAAGCTCCTGCTAAATATGGCATATGTCTATTAAACCTCTTCCACTGGTATTATAAGAGTATCCGACACTGTGAAGTCCGCTGTCACATCCGGCACAGATAGAATTGGAAACAAAGGGTTATGTTCGTATAACAACCACTCCGACCCGTCCGTATTCCACACATTAGGCCTCAATTTTCTTTCAGATCCGTCTACATAGTAAAGGCGTCTAAGCACGCATAGTACTAAATAGGGTTTGATCAGGTTGGCTGTGATTTTAGAAATAGTATTACCTATGTACAGAGACGTCAGCGATGAATCCCACCCTGGTGTCTGTGGCAGAGGCCTATTTTCTATAGTAGCTGCGTTATTCGCGGCGAATGTTTGTGCCTCATAAAAGGCTGCATCCTCAGCCGATGTGAAAGCCCTGATCACCCAGCCTATCTCACCTGAGGGATCCATGACTAAAACATCATACTGACCTCTTATATTGGAACTATCTGCTACAGGAGATCCACTTTCCAGCGGCTCACCAGTAGAGGGGTGGTATGACAAATCAGATTCAAATATATTTGGGGTGACATCTGGATCCGATGTGAGGTTAGCCAGAGGTGTTATTATACGCTCCCTATGCTGCAGTCGATCGGATATCTTTATATAAGAAGATCCTATCCAAGCTTGACCTGAGTTAACATATATATAATCTCCTGTCGGATTAAAAGTCACTCTAAAATTGCTGTTGGCCTTCTTGAGGTTGGTGAAAGCCTCCAGGGATTCATATGTGCGCGCGAATGATCTGAGTCTTATGCGGGATGCGTTCGACACTATAACATTACCCGACCCGTCATTGGTGAGTGCCTCACTGAGATTTAACAATTCGCCCAGGTAAATTGTTTTGGAAAACAATTGAGGATTTTGTGCCGCAAGTTCATGAGGTGCGTTCTGCTCAAACGTCAGAGTCGCAAAAGGACCTACGTTCCCTGCACCGGATCCTCCTCCAGTTGCAGTGGCGGATCCCAGCATGCCCTCTTCCCATGAATATCTAACAACGAGAAATAATCGCCTATTATCTGGAGAGGGCTCTCCTATCGCATCACCTCTATCCCCTGTTCTGAATACGTTAGCCGCCGAGGCTGTACCGTATACACTCAGGCTGAAAGATGCTGCGGCACTAGTTTCGAAACCGACTCTGACTACATAGGTTCTATCCTGAGGATCGCCTGTCCCTAGATCATGCTCTATACTATCCTTGAAGAACGCTCCAAACCCCGGAGCTACTGTAGCCTGCAGCTCTCCTGCTGATGGCGCTGAGAACGTAACATCCAAAACTTGTGGACCCATTGTTGCTATATCATTCAGCAGCTGATTCACGTTAAGAGATGTTACTTCGTCGTAAGGTCTTATAGATATCTGCTGGGTGCCAACATCGGTTACTCTGTTGGCATTATAATTTTCTAATGTATATTGACCGGCCATATGGTTGTAAACCTACTCCCTTTGTTATGTCTCTAATTAGTGAGGGAGTGGTTTATTATGGGAAGGTAAACTCAGTGTCAGATATATACCAGTTAACAGCTAAATGGTTTTCGAAGCTATCATATATGATAGGGGGAAAGACAGCGTAAGCTATTAAGTCGTCTTCGGTGTTGAAAATACCTACCTCTCTTATACCTACGATCTGTGAGGTGATGTCCAGCGGATCGGCAAAATTCTTAGTGGTGTTTGTAATATATGTTAAATTCAACGATGAGGATGTAGTTGTTATAGCCGTCTTTCCATCAATAGTATTAGACGCGAGACTTGGATCGGGTTCTACGTAAAGAGGCAGAACCAGCGGATCCGGCGCCCTCAACTTGAATCTCAATAAACCTCTGTCCCGTTGAAAGTCTATACCCTCTGCACCATTCTCAAATACAAAGGAATTGTCAACTCTGAAATAATTATGTGTTATCACTTCTGGTATCTGACCGGCTGCGCCTATATAGGTAGGGGTAAATATAGATCCATCATAAGGAGGGTTAGCAAAAGGTTTATAGGGATCATCATCAACGGCATCAGTAGTGATAGCATATATACTTCCCCCTCCCAGGCTGAGAAAGAATTCTTGCAGTATTGTGTTTCGTTCGAGCACGGGTATATCTGTTACCACTGTGTTGGCATTGACTTCTATGTCGAAAAATCTAAGAGCCTCTCGGAAAGTAAAATCATTGAACACCATATATTGAACATCCGGAGTCCATCCAGCTAGAGGCGCCAAGCCCTCCACGATTCGGATATACACTCTCCACATGTATTGCGGCACATAGCTATACCATAATTCATGCGTCCAACCTGTTCCAGCCCAATTTATTTTGGAATCGGCTAAGACATCTTCCTCAGGAATCTCTAAGGCTACACCGGATACATCATAATCATCCACAGGGTAAAATCGTACGAG
>PXDG01000090.1 GCA_003565105.1 Parcubacteria group bacterium
ATAAGAGATGTCGATGCCCTGAGAGTTTCCGGTATGTTAGAAGCCGACCAAATTACAATAGGCGCTGGTACTGAATTTCAATCTGGATATGACTACCGTGGAAAAGTTACTCAGCTCAGTGATGAAGGTCTTTACACAGGGAAAATATATGCTAATCAAATAGAAATAGCTGGCTATGGAGAGGACGCAGAAGGAACAACAATTATTAAAGGTGGATATATTAATACTGATATCCTCGAAGCGAAGTCCATAGAAGCAGAAAAATTAAAGGTAGATAATCTAACAGCTATTTCCGCTTACTTTACTCGTCTGTATGCCGGTAGTGCAGCTGATTTTGTATATCTATATTCAGACGAAGGTAGGCCGTTTGTGGAGTTTGTAGACCAAAACGTAATTCGTATGATGTTGACAAGCGACAGGCTGCAAATGTTTACTAGCTTGGGAACAGAGGGTGGAGTTATTATAGGCGAAGAGGATGAAGAATGGACCTTGCCAGCTATTACCATGAGTTCCTCCTTTGTGAGTAGGGTGTTATCTGTGAATGAATTTGTCGGTCCTGATTGTTCGGCTGGTCTCGGAACACGTGTTCATTCTGCTGATTTATCCTTACCGCCAGAAACATTATTGTATTCCTTAAATAAGCACGGACAACCAGAGGTTGTGGATATAGAAATTACTAACCACGTAACCCAAAATGATACAATTGTATTAGACTTAGGGGGCGTGGATGAGTATTCAATACCAATAACAACTACACAAAATACTAATTTGAAAGTCGCAACCCGTATTAATAACTGGTTCGAACAAGAAGGTTTTCACACTTACAGTGCAGGATTTTTAGAAATCATATCAGGTGCTAAAGAGGATGGAGATGTAATTCTTGCCCTTGACACAGTTCCTTACGAGGTAAGCCTCGAGACAGGCGATACCCCTCAAGATATTGTTTTTAAATTAACACAAGAGTTGATGGCTGATGAAGATATAAGTGACCATTGGATTATATATGTATTCGATACCTCCATGATATTCTATGCGATTGAACCCAGTTATAAAGCTGTGGAGTTTGATAGGGGAATAACAGAAATAGATTTTGAATTAGACGAAGAAACTTATGAAAATTGGACACTTGAACAAGATGGCACTGTTCTTACATTCACAGCAGAATTTGATGGACTTAAAGCAGAGTCTGAATACGATCCCGGTAATACTGGCAGTACTGCTACTGTTACTACCACTCAAACAGGGTATAGTGTAGCTCAATCCTCTGCGGTAAGTCTCAGGGCGGGTGAAGTCCGAATGGCCGGAGATATCTATATAGGTGGTATAGACCTTACAAATCCCGGTAAACAGTACAGGATTATGAAAAACGGATGGGATGGAGTGGGCATTATCAACTTTAAATGCACCCCTCCTGAGGAGTAGGTTATATGTCAGCTAACGAAATTACTCTTGATAATTGGAGAGCCAATGAGGCCACAGTGGATAATTGGGATGTTTGGGAAATTACAATAGATGGCTGCCCTATAAGATTTGACAAATTATACAGAAGTGGTTGGTATTTGGTAGAGGGTGGAAGCGCTTCTCCGACCATCGACGGGACCGATTGGAATGAAATCATTGCAGCCGGTATTCGCTGGAAGGGTGCGAAGGAGGTAACAAGCAATACTTTTACAGATTGGGGACAAGCGTCTGCTATTAGTGGTGGGGGTTGTTCTACGGCGTCTCTTCCATCAATTCCCAGTGCACCGTTTGGGTTTACGCATGGAGACTACACGGGAATTAATCAAGGAAGAGTTTACGGTAGTAGATTAGATGACTTTTATTACTCAGGCACTGCGGAACTTTATATAGGTGGACAACTAATGATGTCCGCTTCCGGTGTTTGGGCATTGTGGCCTAGCATGTCATTAGCTATAGGAGCCTTGACTGGGTCAGGAAGTGTTGTCGGTTGTGTCGCCTCCAATGACGCACAGTACGATGTGGTTGGCGCCGTACAGGCACGGGCAGGTTTCCAAATGACCGCCTATTCCGCAGCTGATCCAGCTATCGTGGAGTACCATGGTGGTTTGGAGGGGGAATATACTTTTTGGTTAAGCAACAATAGTCTTTCTCCGAGTGGCTCGGGACCATTGGCTTTTCGAATCTCTGATGTTTACCAAGGGCCGGAGTCTAATTTAGATGATTGGTTTTACTTTATTACCTTTCCCGAGCTGGCTTTTACCCCCGGAGTGATAAACACTTTGAATATTAAGGATATCTTGGCTCTGCAAAAAGTTTATGTAGAAGTTTTTGTGGTATATAGATAGGAGGTGTGTAAATGTTAGTCAATTCTGAAAAAATTATCAAGTATTTGGGCGACCGGATTAGAAATTTAGAGATAGAAAACGCTGTATTAAGGGCTCAAATAGATGGATTTGCAAAGGAAAATGAAATTAATTACGAAGAAAAGCCTTTACAGAAGGAAGAAAATGTGATATAATAGAACAAGAGGGTAAAAAAGGAGGTCTCGAGATGGACGAAGTATGCAAGGAACATAGTGGAATGGTCCAAAAATTAGAAAACATTGAAGAACATGCTATGGAAGCAAAGATAACAGCAAGGATAACTTGCAGAAAGCTCGATAACATCAAGATTTTAATAATTACACTTATGGGGGGGGTCATTGTACAGCTGTTTGTCCTGTTGATCATATCAATAATGAATGGACGGGGTTAAAAAAATGAAAGAATATAAGTAT
>PXDG01000075.1 GCA_003565105.1 Parcubacteria group bacterium
ATTGAGAAACACATGCAGGAGTTGGTCGGTAACGGCCATGGTCTAAAGAAGCTTGTCGAGGTCTGGATAGTCGTTTTGAGCCGACCGCGGCCGCCCCACTTGATTCGAAGTGTCGCCCGACTTCGGGAATCCGGCAGTCAGCTCAATATCGAGATAAACAGCCAGCCGGAAGACTTGGCCAATCCAGGTTTTCTGGTAGCCTCGCTCGACCCGGGAAAGCCACGCCTGGCTCACCCCGAATTCCGCCGCCAACTGCCGCTGGGACTGTCCTCGTTGACGGCGTGCTTGAGCAATCAGCGCCCCCAGGTCCTGAGGGCTGCGGACTGTCTGTTTGTTTTTCATGCGGAAACAAAAGATGACATTAGATCTGATGTCAATCTCGGTGACATTCGATCCAATGTCAAATTCTCTGACAGCCGAACGGTTGTCAGAACTGAAAATCAAAAGCCGTTCTTGAAGATTGACTCAATAGGGCCATCCTCCGGGCTCGCCCCCGCATTGCAAGCCCGTGACAATGGGGTTAATCCCGGCAAGCCGGAATTCCAGCACTTCCACCTTAGAGCCTGTCCCAGCAGCCCCATTTTAGAATCGTGCATAGGCTGATTCTACGAGAAGAGAGTGCGAGGATTCGATTTTCCGCCTTCAAATTGCTTTTTATCGAACATCAACACTGACATGCCATAGGATTTCCGCGGAATCCCCGTGATGCGCCGTTTCACGAATGCGGCGGGCCGGGAGATCCCCATTTTCGCCTTATGAGCGAAACTCCGTATTTCATTAAATGTATTGAGAATATCGTTACGCCGCTTCTGCGGCCCGACTCTTTCTCAAATCCGAGAGTTTGCGGGCGACAAACCAAAGATTATGTGCGAGCACACCCCAGCCGACCGCCAGAGCACGATGTTCGTGGCCTTTAGCGCGGACTTTGCCACCGAGCCACCTGTTCGTCAGTATCGCGATTCGCGCTTCGGTTCCTCCGCGGCGTTTCTGGAGTTCACGAAACTCCCGCTCTTTCATTCGCTCTCGCAGGACCTTCACTTCACGCGGGCAACTTGCATCAAAAATCTCCATTTTCTCCAGAAGGGCGGAGGTGGCTTTCCCCGCAAAGCCACGGTCGGTGCAGACAGCCCGGACCGGTTCGTTTAAGTTGAGGTCTTTGTGACGTTCCAGGCTTTCGGCAAGCTGTTTGTTTTCACCGGGAGAGGAGTCGCAATACAGCTTCCAATCTGTGATATAACCCTGCTGGTTTTCACTGATAAACAATGTGTTGCCGAACTCCACATCCCGCCCCGCCTTGCCTCGTTTGATCACTTGCACCTCCGATTCACGAACGCTTAGAAGTTTGTCTTTATTAGCAAGATTACGACTGCCGATAATGCGTTCGTGTGCCTGGTGAATGACCGTATCGATTTGATCGAGTTTTCCTTGGATACGCTCGCAAATCCGAGTGGCTTGAACCTTGCTGAAACGCGTCCTGTCGAATTGCTTTTCGAGCTTTTGCTTATGCCGCAGCGCATGATCCCCGATCGTTCGCAGCAATTGTTTCATCCCTCGCAGGATGGCTTTGCGTTTCTTTTTTGATCCCTGCTTGTGACGCGAGTGGGTCATCTCCATGCACAGTCTGTTCATCCGCCCGGCGAAATCTTTCGGTTCTTCGGGCATACGAACCTTCACACCGGCCCCCCGGACAAGCGTCATTGCTTTGATCAAGGTGACCGAGACATCTCGTAGCAACACCCAGTCGACCGGATAGTGGATATTGGCGTCGAGGCAGGTGCTGTCGACCAGGCAAACATCCATGGGCACCGCCTCATCCAACCCAATAGCGCCAGCGGATTCGGTGTTGCCACAAGCCTCCGTGAGTCTCTCAATCAATTGCCTGAGCTGTTCTTCGGTGAAGATTTTCGAACGTCGCTCGATGGTGCTCTTTCCCGCGCCACGGATCCCATCCATACCAAGAAGCCCGCAAAACTGGGCCAATAGATCGCTGCTGCATATCATCCTGGCGGCCGCACGGAAAGAAGCCAATCCCAACAAATGGCGTAGTATCTCGATGCGCAGGCTTTCCACCGCAAATCCTGCCCTCCTGTTGCGGGCGCGGGCATCTTCGTCAGGAAAGTTTTCCAAAGCCAGACTTATCGCATCCTTCTCCAAGGCACTGGTTTCAAGGACATTGGAAATGTCATCAAGCACCGATTTGAAGCGTTGGAAGTCAACGTTCGCAGGAACCGGCGTTAGTGCTGGACGCAGCCAGGATTGGATGGCAATATCTGGCTTTGAAGGGTTCTTTTTTTTGTTCACACCAGATTATAGAATCCTTTTTTGAGCCGAAGCCAGGAAAAACCCTGCGCTTCGGCTCAATTTATTTGCCTTAAGGTTTTGCCATTAAATGGCTTGTGTCTTTGGGACAGGCTCTATGATATCTCTTATACCGCACTTATTTGAGGACTAGACAAGCTAAGTATTCGTGCATTATGAAAGATACAAAACCATTAGATGAACCCAAATCAGATGCGATATTATGTCAGAATCTCCTCCTATAATCCATATTATTATCGATGATAAGTTTATTGACAACGCTGCATATCGATTCGAGATGGTGGCTCCAGGAAAAAATCGGTTTATCCTCCCAAAGGGAAGCTCGACCGTAAAGTTCATTAGCAAGACGCATTTTGAAACACTTGACTTCAGGGAAATAGAGAAGATTGTAGGATCGAAAGAATGTAAAG
>PXDG01000064.1 GCA_003565105.1 Parcubacteria group bacterium
AAAGAAACAACTACAGATATTATTTCTTACGGAGCAACCTTGGGTGCTAACCTGGGAGCTCATATTATTAAAGTGAAGCTTCCTGATGCAGATGGATACGGATTGCCTTCCAATGAAAAACTTGATATTTATAAGAATGTCTCAACCGAAACATTAGCAGACAGAGTCAAAATCGTAGTTAAATCCGTCTACGATGGACATAGACTTGTGATTCACTCTGGAGGATCAACCAAGACTACCGAGGAAGTCCTTGATGAAATCCGAGCACTCCGTGATGGGGGAGCTTTTGGATCAATTATGGGGCGAAACGTTTTTCAACGTCCAACGGACGAAGCTATTCAGCTCCTACACGATGTCCAAGATATTTTAGTTGGAAATTAACTTCGTTCTATGCAGGAAGAACAGTCTCTTACATTTGAACATTTGACACCAGAAGAGTATAAGGTTATGAGAGAGGGGGCTACTGAGCCTCCGTACTCAAATGACTTTGTAGAGGTCAAGGACGGAGTGTTTCACTGTAAGGCTTGTGGAAATCCACTCTTTAAAGCCGAGGACAAGTTTGATTCTGGTACGGGTTGGCCGAGTTTTATCCAGCCAATTACTCCAGATGCGGTGCAATACAAGACCGATTGGAAGATGTTTGTCCCGCGTATCGAAGTCCTGTGTGGGAAGTGTCAGTCTCACCTTGGGCATGTTTTTGACGATGGACCAAAGCCCACGGGTAAGCGATTTTGTATGAATGGAGTTGCTTTGAAGGTACAAAAAGATACATGATATACACTCAATGTACTGAGTGTGTATGCAAATGAATAAAAATAAGTGATGATAGTATAATGTTTGAACAGACATTGAAGAATATTGATGATATTCTTCACAAAGATGCGGGGTGTGGAAGTGAACTGGATTATATAGAACAGACATCTTGGGTGTTGTTTCTCAAATATCTCGATGACCTTGAGCGAGACCGAGCTACTGCAGCAGAACTCAGAGGAGAAGCCTACGCTCCAATTATAGAAGGAGAGTACCAATGGACTGCTTGGGCAATGCCAAAAGATGCAGATGACAAACTCGATCATCATCTGGCCCTTACTGGAGATGATCTTACAGATTTTGTAAACAATAAGCTCTTTCCATACCTCAAGAAGTTTAAACTGAGTGCCGAGAGTGCCAATACCATTGAATACAAGATTGGAGAGATCTTTAGTGAACTCAAAAACCGTATCCAGAGTGGATATAATCTGCGAGAAGTCCTCAATCGTATTGATGAGCTTCGCTTCAGAACTTATACCGAGAAGCATGAGATGAGCCATCTGTATGAGAGCAAGATCCAAAATATGGGCAATGCGGGTCGGAACGGAGGAGAGTATTATACTCCACGTCCACTCATTACGACTATTATCAAAGTTGTGGATCCTCAAATCGGAGATACCATATACGACGGAGCAGTTGGTTCGGCGGGATTTTTGTGTGAAGCCTTTCGCTATCTCACGTCAGAGAAGAACCTCAGCTCAACTGAGTGGGAGACCGTACAACGGAACACATTTTACGGCAAGGAAAAGAAATCCTTAGCCTATATTTTAGGAGTGATGAATATGATCTTTCATAGGATTGAAGCTCCCAATATCATTCATACCAATACTCTCGCCGAGAATTTGGCAGATATCCAAGAGAAAGATCGCTATACTGTGGTACTTGCTAACCCACCATTTGGTGGGAAGGAACGAGCCGAAGTACAACAAAATTTCCCCATCAAAACAGGAGAAACCGCCTCACTCTTTTTGCAACACTTCATCAAGATCCTCAAGGCAGGGGGAAAGGCTGGAATTGTCATCAAGAACACCTTCCTCAGTAACACAGATAATGCTAGTATAGCTATCCGAAAGACCTTATTAGAAGGCTGCAATCTCCACACGGTATTGGATTTGCCGGGAGGAACCTTCACTGGTGCGGGAGTGAAGACCGTAGTCTTGTTTTTTGAAAAAGGACGACCAACAGACAAAGTATGGTATTATCAGCTGAATCTGGATCGTAACCTCGGAAAAACCAATCCACTCAACGAAAGTGATTTGGCAGAATTCGTAGAACTCCAAAAAACCTTCGCCGAAAGTGAAAACTCCTGGTCAGTAAAGATCAAAGACATTGACCAAAGCACCTTTGATCTCAGTGTGAAGAATCCAAATACTCCAGAAGCTGCACCACTGCGCCAACCGCACGATATCTTGGAGGAGATACAAGTATTAGATAAGGAAAGTGCGGAGATTCTAGAAACTATTAAACGTCTGATTTAGTATGAAAAGCGAAATTTTATTGTATCAATCTAACGAACTTGCCGAACATATTGAAGTTAGGATAGATGAGGACCAAGAAACTATTTGGCTCACTCAAAAACAAATGAGTGCTTTGTTTGAAAAAGATACAGACACAATAGGGTTGCACCTGAAAAATATCTTTGCTGATCAAGAATTGGATGAAAATTCAACTACCGAGCTTTTCTCGGTAGTTCAAAAAGAAGGGGATAGAAGCGTCAAAAGAACCATTAAATTTTATAATTTAGATGCTATCATCTCAGTAGGATATCGGGTTAATTCTAAGCGTGGTACACAATTTCGACAATGGGCTACTCAACGACTCAAAGACTATCTACTCAAAGGCTATGCTCTGAACCAAAGGATGAATCGCATAGAAAACACCGTTGAAACCTTGGCTGACAAAGTGAATCATAT
>PXDG01000032.1 GCA_003565105.1 Parcubacteria group bacterium
ACCAGTTACACCTTGTGTATCAAGCTCAATGGCATAGAGGTTCAATCGTTTCGTATGAGGCTTTGCTGCGTCAATATTCCGAGGGGAACTCATTTCCTCGAACCTTTTTTGAGTCACTTCCTCTGTCCCAACAACATCAGATAAGTGTGGCTATTATACAAGAAGTTATTCAAAAAATTAAACAAATAGAGCTTCCTATAGCATTTAATCTTCCTGCGAGATTGCTTACAAACAAATTAATAGAGGAGTCTTTTTCGTGTATATCATCTATTAATCAACAGTATTTACGTTGCGAAATTGTTGAGGATGAGATGTTGCAAGATTCTCATATGTCATTACTCAAGAAAATGAATGAAGCTGGAGTTGTCTTGGTTATTGATGATTTGGTGGAGAAGTATTCCCTTGATAACTTTATGTTAATAGAATCATTGAAGATACCCTGTATCTTGAAAATTGAGATGAAACCAGAATATAGTTTAATGATTGACTCGTATCGTAACCAAGGATACGCTATTATTCAAGAAGGTTCTCAGGTGGATTTAGATTCAGATGATGTGTTACAGACATACTTATTGTCACACCCAGTGCGATTGTGAGATATGTGATGGTGAATAATGGGTATTATACAAGAATCTTCAAAAATGGTATAATATATACTAGATAAGCTAACCAAAAACACTATGGATTTTGATACCAAAGATTATGGACCAAAGCCGTATGTTGTAGATGTTGAGGCAGAGACCCTTGAGAATACTAATTTTAGAACAACCAAGTGGACTGGTAAACATCTTCAGATGACTTTGATGAGTATTCCTCCAGGAGGAGAGGTTGGACTTGAGAAACACGGTCATATTGACCAGTTTATTCGCATTGAGCAGGGTGTTGCCCTTGTAGTGATGGGAGATGAGAAAGATTCTCTAACTTTTGAAGAGACGGTAGAAGACGACTGGGCTATATTTATTCCAGCTGATACTTGGCACAACATCATTAATGTTGGGGATGTAGACTTGAAAGTATATTCAATTTATAGTCCGTCAGAGCATCCTTATGGAACAATTCATCCTACTTTTGAAGATTCAGAAGCTGATGAACATAATCATCAATAAAGAATTGCTTAAAAAAAGACCCTAAACATATTGCGTTTAGGGTCTTTTTACATATGATGGTTACGTATCTGAGGAGTCTTTCTTGGATAATTGAATCACTAAGATTAAGACAGTAGATATCAGTCCTATATTGGTAATGACTATACCTAATACGATAGTTAGAAAAGTGGCGATGTTGATATTATCAATGTGCATCGGAGACTCGTAATTCGACGTTATGATTATACCATATTTTGCCTCCATTCTTCAAAAATAAGAGAGCAGACAGCTGCTAAAGGTACGGCCAGTAGAGCTCCAACAGCTCCGAGTAAATGCCCTCCAATAGAAAGAGAAATTAAAATAATAAGAGGGTGAATGCCTAAACTTTTTTTCATTACTGCGGGCAAGATCAGGTTTCCTTGTAGTTGTTGTCCCAGAATGAGGGTAATACCAATCAGTAAAGCAATAAGAGGTGACCTTTCAAACCCTACAATGATACCTAATATAACAGACGTTGTAGATCCTACCAGAGGAATCACATCTAAGGTCCCTGCGATAACTGCGATGATAATGGCGTATTCAGATAGGCCAAATGCAAGGAGTACAATATATACATAAATACCAATAATAGTCATTAAGGTGAGTTCTCCACGAACCCAAGCACCAAGCTTTGCTTCTCCTTTTTGCCAAAATTGGTGAAAGTTTTTCCGTTTTTCTTTCGGTAAAAAAGAGCTGATAAATTGTCGAGGAAGATCGGGTTGCAGGAGAAAATAAAAGCTGATAATAATAAATGAGAAGAGAGAAAAAAGAAATCCAATAGCCTCTGTTGTCGCTGTAATAAATTGGTCAGCAAAGCGATCAATAATGTCACTACTATTGAGTACGCTGAGTGGATTGGTATCAGGAAGTCGATCTTGTTGGAGCACTCTGGTATTAATCCAATTAATAACATCGGAAATGAAGTTCGGCAAGTCAGTAGTAATCCTATCAGCTTGTACTCCAAGAGGGGGGATTAAGAGTAAAAAGAGTCCAATTAAAAGGAGACATCCTATAATATAAATCGCTAGAATTACCAACCAGCGAGGAATTTTATCTTGTGCAAGGAGGTCGACTGTTGGGCGAAGTGCTGTGGCGAATATAAACGCGAAAAATACTAAAATTAGTATCGGATAAATAAGGTATATACAGAAAGCAATAATAAAGAAAAGAATAATATATTGAGGGCTGAGAAAAGATTTTGACATAGAGGTAAACTTACTTTCATTATAGTATACCCTATCTTGGTAATAGTTGCTATGGTATGTATCCTTGGGGAAGATGTATTAGTGTGGAATTAATCTGAGAAGGGAAAAAAGATCTTGTACTTGTGGGTATGGGGAATATTTGATATTCTTAAGGATATAAATATAATAGGCAATACCAACATTTTTATATGATACTTTTTGTTCTATATACAATGATTCTCCTTTTGTCTTTTTATGTTACAGGAGTTGTCTGTGATCGATTTTTTGTTCCGTCCTTAGATGAAATTGCGGATAGATTTAAGCTTCCGCCAGATATCGTTGGGGCAGTCTTTATGGCTGCTGGATCAAGTGCTCCAGAGCTGTTTGTAG
>PXDG01000085.1 GCA_003565105.1 Parcubacteria group bacterium
ACCGATGTCATACCTTCGACTCCAAATAATTGAGGATTCCATCCTCCCATAATCCCATGTACCAGAATAATCGGATACTCAGAAGGATCTTCTTCCTCTTCAACATTATTTTTTAGACGGATGATTCTGTTAGCGGGCTGGCCCTGGTATTCGGTGAACCAGCCTCCAACAAAAATACTTCCATCAGCTTCTTCTGCGAGGGCATATACTGCAAAAATATTGACTGTTGCGTCAAAGCCAGTTCCCATTGTGAAGGTTGTATCTCGACTTCCATCACTATTGAGACGGATGATGTGGTTCACGGATTCTCCTTGATATTCGGTATACCAGCCCCCGACCAATACCTTTCCATCTTCTTGGACGAGAAGGCTATTAACAGTGCCATTAAATCCTGTCCCTGTATGAAAGCTCTTATCTAGACTCCCATCATTATTAATTTTCACAACTCCATTGACGGATGTTCCTTGGTATGATCTTGGTCCTCCCAGTATAATCTTGCCTTCTAAAGTCAAATCTATATCGAATACAAATCCACTCTCGACTCCTGTTCCTGGTTGAAAACTTGTGTCTCGATTACCATTACCGTGTAAGCGAATAATCCTATTGACAGATTCTCCCTGATAACTATGAAAACCTCCTCCAGCAATAATCTTTCCATCCTCCTGAATAATAACCTTTCGTATGGTATTGTTAAATCCTGTACCTACTTCAAATGTTTCATCTCTACTTCCATTCGTATTGAGACGAATAATGTTGTTTGCTGATTCTCCTTGATATTGATCAAACAAGCCTCCGGCAATAATCTTTCCATCCTCTTGAAGAGCTACTGTATGAACTCTCCCTACCCCTGAATTAAAACCGTCTCCTACTGCAAAAGTCTCATCTCGACTGCCATCACTTCGTAATCGAATGATACTATTGGCAACTTCTCCTTGATACCTGTTAAAAATCCCTGCCGCAATAATTTTCCCATCGTCTTGCACTGCGATACTATGGATGAGCGCATTCGAATTAAACCCACCTCCAGTATCGAAGTCTGAGTCGAGTCTTCCATCATTGTGAAGGCGTATGAGATTATTAACTGATTCTCCCTGATATTCGGTAAAGGATCCTGCCACAAGAATTTTTCCGTCATCTTGTACCACGATGTCGTAGACAGGACTATTGAATCCACTTCCATATTCAAAACTATCATCGATATCTCCTGGTGTTGCGTAAGCAAGTGGCACCAAAAAACCAGCCCATAGGCTGGCTAAAACAAGGATACTTCCAAGTACTCCTTTGAGGGTGGTGACTACGTTCGCGATCATACTATATGTCTTTACCTTACATTTAACCCTAGCATAATACAATAGTTGCTGTCAAATAGGGGTTCTCTCTTTGCTTCAGGAATGTGACGCAACAAGATAGAATAGAAAAAGCATAAGGACAGAAGAATCAAGAAAAAAGAAGCTCAAGATGAAGAGTTGAGAGGTAAGATAAAGGATATGCTCTCAATTCATGAAAGACCTGCCGAAGTAGCGGATAGAATAGTTCCTGGATATTAGAAATCTGATCTAATTATTGGAAAAGAGATATACCAACACAAGGAATTTAGCTCAGCATCGAATATGCAGGTGTATTTTACTGATCCTGCAAATCCATGGCAACGAGGTACAAATGAAAATACGAACGGTCTTATTCGACAATATTTTCCCAAAGGCACTGATTTTTCTTTAGTCTCTCCTGATGAAATTCGCTATGTCCAAGACCTTCTCAATGACCGTCCTCGTCAATTTCTTGACTTTCTTACCCCTCAACGAGGTATTCTCTAATTATGTTGTATTAAATCTTTGAGTCTACCTGGGTAATGTTCTCACCCGTTTCTCTTTTCTCCTATCTTCTTTCCACAATGTTTTTCATCCTAGACACAAAAAAACCTCCTATTTATACTACTTATGGTATATATAGGAGGTTTAAGGAAGAAACCTACTTTGTCACTTCTTTTACAACGCTTTCAAATACTGAAGGGTTGTTTTCGGCTAAATCTGAGAGAATCTTTCGATCTAATTCAACACTTTCACGTTTCAACGAAGCTATGAATCGACTATACGGGATTCCAAGAGTTCTCGAAGCTGCATTTATTTTTGCTTGCCATAATCGTCTTTTATCCTGTTTCTTGGTTCGACGATCACGATAAGCATAACTCCAAGCATGAGCTAAAGCTTCTTTTGCGGCTCGGTAATGAGACTTACGTCGCCACTTAAATCCTTTTGCATGTTGTAACAAATTTTTTCGCCGCTTACTTGCAGCAACTCCTCGTTTTACTCTCATAATAGGTTCTTAATATAACACTGAATTATTGATTGATAGATCGCTGTACATTTTTCATACTAACATTCAAAACAACATCTTTTCTCTTCGCTCTACGGGCAGCTCCTGTTTGCTTCCCATTGAGATGGTTTTGACCTTGTTTCATTGCAAGCACTTTGGTTTTCTTGACCTTTACGCGCTTCGTTACAGCTTTGCGGGTTTTTACTTTAGGCATGATTTGGAAGTAGGCTAATATATACACTTATAAACATAAAGCTCGATGTATCAAATGGTACCATATATTTAATATCTTTGCAAGTCTTTGTATGAGAATACATCGAAACATTTAACAGAAGTATTGACGTAGTGATTAATTTCTTATATAATGTTTTAGTAAGTGAATGGCCTCATCGTCTAGTCAGGTCTAGGACGCCAGGTTTTCATCCTGGTAACAGGGGTTCGAATCCCCTTGAGGCTACTTAAATACTCAATTTTATAGCACCTGTGGTGAAATGGATATCACAACGGTCTTCGGAACCGTCGTTCGGGGTTCGAGTCCCTGCGGGTGCACCATTGCACGTAAATAAAATGTTCTAATACTCCCCCAGACAAGCTTAAATAGCTCAATTTTGAATGGATGTTCACAGTTGAGCTATTTTGATATATTTGCACGCCTTATTCTAATGATTTTTCCAGATTGTGTGGATGATTTTAATATCATCTGGATATACACATCCGAATGATCGAGTATCCCAAGAATTCTCCTTATTATCACCCTCCAAATGCATACATCCATCTTCTTCTGTTCGCACCCAACGTTTTACCATATAAATATCTTGATCCTTATCACTTAGATATTGTACTGCTGGAGGAAGATTCTGAAAACATTGCTCTTTATTAATACATTGAAATGAGACCATATCTCCTTCCTCTGGAGTATGGAGTGCTGGAGATATAGATAGATAGCGTTCTCCATCTAGAAGGGTTGGCGCCATTGAGTTTCCTGAGATTTGAGAATAAGATAGTCGAGAGACTTCATATTCTATAATTGATAGGTTTTCAGGTGTTGAAAGTAAATAAATAAGCCGAGCTCTCAATCCTTCAGAGCCACCTATCTCTCTCCACACAAACTGATATGAGACGAATGAAACGACAACTATAAGAAGAATTAACGTTATTTTTAACAATTGAGTTATCCAATTCATAAGATGAGTATAATATTTTTCTTTTCTATATCTGTAAATTCACACAATAATCGTATATTATATATTTCCATTATTGCACCATCCCTCCACTTTCAAAGATTGCTCGAAGAATCATCTGAGTAATTCCAGACATCCATAAAGATCCTGCAATTACCATGAGAACACCTGCAAATTTAATTAGACTATCTCCTTTAAACCAAGCTGAATTACCCATTCCTCCAATTGCCATTAAATTATAGATATATGTAGAATATTTTACAGAGATAATACCTATTACAAGGATAATCATTCCTGTGATAAGTTGGGTACTTTGTGTTACGACTGCACCAAATACAATTACCCCTAACATACCAAAAATCCGAATTTTAGTATTGGATTCATTATGATACTTTTCTATACCAAACCCTAATATATTTTTATCTCTCAGAAAATTTGCTATTGTATCAGCAAAAACAACAATAACAAGGCAAACTAAGGCGAGTAATCCTGCAAAAATACGTAATCCCATATTCATTCTGTTATGATTCAATAATTACAGATATATTCCTACCAAGCAAAGGAAACCATGGTAAGATTGAAGGCTGAATTTCTATTGATGCTTCTGATATGCTATCATTTTCATTTACATATGTTTCCAATGCTGAAAGAGATTTTCCTTTTAACGCGTGTTGAACACTTTCTTCATTTATTTCTGATAACACTGAATATTCAACATAAACCCTAGTCCTTATTTTACCATTTTCTGAATTTTCACTCAAATCATCAAATGAAATAGTAAGAGTATCGGCTATTTCATTTCCTTCTAATAATTGCCCCCTAATATTATTTCTAATAAGTGATTGCAGCTGCTCTTCTTCATATACATATCCACTCATTGAGCTTATACCAGTTACTGTAACGGTATCTGCTACCATCCCAACTGAAGGAAGATCAGTAAACTCAATTTCTAATACATTTTGTGTTCGTTCTAACCTTACTCGTCCATCTGTTGCTGATTCTTCTAGGTCTTCATTAAGTGATTGGCTCATTTGTTCTCTCAGTGAGTCTTGTATATTGTCAATGTCTTCTTGAGTAATAATTGATTGATTATCAGAACTTCCATTTGTAATTTGAGTCCTTAAGTCTCCATAAATTTGACGAGCACGAGCTCCACTTGATGCCAACCCTGGTATGGTAAGTCTTCCTGGTTCAATATTGTACTCTTCTCCAGTTTCATCAGCAATAATTTCAACCTCAACTGTTCCTTGGGCTGGGACAGTAATAGCAGAGGTTGTTCGAAACTGTTTTTGATTATCTGATAAGAATCTAGTATTTGAAACAAGTGGCTGTTCTGAAGAACTTTCGTTCCGAACCAAAATAGTTGCTCTAGCTCGAGTTCCTGATTCACTTGTCCCAGTAGCTTCAAATTCTTCTGTAATTTCACGTGTAACTTCTTTCCGATATAACGGGACTCTATTATCTGTCGTATCTATTTCAGAAATAGTCGTATCAAATGTAACTTCAAAGTCTTGAGTAAAAACTTCCCCACTTTGAGTTAATGTAATTGTTGCTCGAGGGACAATTACAACTCCAATACTCCCAGCTATAAGAAGTGCAAAAACTATTCCTATGAGAATATATCTCCAAGATGAAGAATGTGAGGTATGTGATCCTGATTTTTTTTCAGGCATTCGGTGAGTATTTTCATTTGTTGCTGATACTGTGTCAAAATCCGTTATAGTATCATAGCGAAAAAAATCTGCAAATGGATCTGTTTCAGCAGAATTATTTGGTTCTGGTAAATGAATGTTTTCAGAAGTAGTCGCTTCTAAATGTTCATCTCTGAGAAGATCAATTAAATGATGGTCGGGGCTAAAAAATTGAATTTGATATTTTTTTTGAGACAATACCTCTCGTGCCAATAATTTTCTATTAATGGGATTATACAGCATATACATATCTTCTGGAATGTATATAAGCGTGTCATTCTTAACACTACTCACTGTATAGATAATATCTGATATTGTGTCTGTTGCGTGAAGAATTGTTTGAATAGCAGGTTTTTTATTAGCCATATGTTTTAGTTATTAAATCCCAAAGTATTGTCATTGTGCATTTGAGAACCAATATGAAGAATTCCTAATAATGGTATATACTTAGGATCATTGAGTTCTTCAGTTTCATCAACAATATGAGGAAGTGATTTTGGATAAAACACATTGACGTAAGGCTTATATGATTCGGAAAGATTTTTATACCAATTCCCAAACTCAATACCTTCTTTAATACCAATCAATGAGGCTCCACCTCCAAACAAAATAATACGTTCGGGAAGTTGAACATCTGATGCTAGATTTTCTAAGGAGCATTCTACACCTTGCAACCAGACTTTAATATCATCTGTTAGTACATCAGTAATTTTATTTGATATATTTCTTGGCAATTGAGCCATTGAATACTCTTTTTTTATAGATTCTGCTTCTTCAATAGTAATTTTGAACGTGTTGGCAATCCGCTGTGTAAAAGTCATTCCTCCAATACTAAAACTATGCACTTCTTTTAGCCCGCCCTTTAGTACAATCGCCACATCTGTATGATCTTCACCAATATCAATAAGAATGAGGCTGAGTTGAGGATCTTTATGATGATCGAGAATCAATCGTGATACTCCATACATAGTGTGAAAGACACCTTGAATTGGAATAGAAAGCTCTTCTGAAACAGTATACAAACCATCTAAATGAGTTTCTGGGACATACGTATTAAACAATTGAAAGGTAATTTCTTTACCTGTTTGATGTAATACGTCTCTAGTGGGGACTCCATCTATAAGAATTTTTTCTATAGAGCTTTGAGCTAAATCCATAGGAGCATTATGCTCTTTGGTTGAACGATATTCTTCTTCATCAATCCTACAACGAACTTTATCTAACGTACTTACCCATTCATTTTTACGAATCTTTTTTTGTGGATTATCTCGATGATGCTCTATTTGACTAGATACAGCATCCATCATTATCCCCGAGACGCCAGTAAGAATAGTTAAGTTCTTTTTGTTTTGATGAGAAGCTTTCGCTTCAATATAAGCATTCTCAATTGCCGTAATCACTTCATAGGTATCAGTTAGACATCCATGAACTATTTTACCTGAAGAAAGACGAGAACTTCCAATACCGTGAATGATGACGTTATTTGTGTCAAAATCCTTCGTAAAGGTTACTAATTTAACCTCTCGAGCTCCTATATCAACTATAATGGGGGTGTTTATTACTCTTTTTTTTCTAAACATATGAAAGTATTAGACCAATCATTCCAACAATTATTGGAACGACTAAGTTATCATCTATATTTGTTACCATTGTCTCTACTATTATAGCAAATAATGCCATTGGTACAACTGGCCACGATATTCCAAGGACAGAAATGCCTATAGTTATATTTACAATAAATGTTAATATAACTCCCTCCCACGTTGTTTTATTATCCGACTCAGGAAACACTTTCCAATCCCCCAATAATGCTCCCAAAGTAGAAGCGGCGTCTCCAATAATACCCATTAACATAGCTGTGAAAGCAATGGGGAAAGGTATTGTATTGTGAAGTATTAATCCTGCAAGTACCAAATTCAAACCGTCTACAGGAGCATTCATTTCTTTAGGCTTGACGAGAGTATCAAAAGGGACTCTCAAACCTAAATCTAATCGAATATATTCATATAAGAAAAATACAAACAATACACTGAATAAAAAAATATTTGCAGTATAGACATTATCTAGCTGTGCATATAAATACCAATATACACTGTAAGGGAAAAGAAGTGCTAGGTGGAGTAATTTTCTTTGAACAATCGCTTTTTTTGATGTTTTTTGCATATTTATAATAGAACTTCTAGTTCTCGCAAAGTTATTCTAGTATAGCACGAATTCTTCGTACTCCTCGAGAGACTGCCTCTTGTTTTTTCAATCGTATATGTCCAATTTCACGAGTATTTTTTACATGAGGACCGCCACAAAGCTCCTGAGAGACATCACCAAATGAATATACGGTTACTGGATCAGGATAATTACGATTAGACATATAGAGAGCTCCCGTCTTTTGAGCTTCTGCTAATGATAGTTCTCTAATCTGAACTTCTAGAGCATTATCAATATATTGATTTACAAGCTCTTGCACTTGCTGAAATTCTTCTGAGGTCAGTTTTCTTTCAAAACTAAAGTCAAAACGCAGTCTATCCGCTGTAATATCTGAACCTTTTTGCTCAATAATAGCTTCAGGAAACACTGTTCGAAGAGCAGTGTTCAATAAATGAGTAGCGCTATGTAACTTAGTTGCTGATACCAACTCTTCTTCATTGGCTGCTTTCATTTCTCCATTATCAAGAAGTAATCCATGCCCTCCAAACTTTTTTTGAACTCCAGCTCGAGAAATTTCTTTATGAGTATCTTTTTTTTGCTCAAACTCATTTTCATCAAAAGCTAGTCCATTTAGTCGCATTACTTCTGGAGAAAGCCCATAGGTAGACGAAAGGAGAAAGGCTTCTTCCCCCGATATATGAGGAACTCTTTTTTTACGAAGAATTTTATTAGCATGCTTCATCCCCCGTTTCAGAGCATCTGAAAACAACCCATATTCTTCCGCTATCAAACTTTTATAGATTGTTGCTGAAGTCTGTAATTCTGGATACCGTTGACTATATAGTTGACGCAGAGAGTCGGAAATATCTGATAGTATTTCCATCCCTGATTCATTTTTATGTAAAACACTTAAAACCTTACGGATGGGCCTTCTTAAAATATATCCCTGTTCTTTATTGGAAGGTACTACTCCATCAGCAATCAGAAATAATGAGGCTCGAGTATGATCTAATATCATTCTATATACTGCCTCATCCTTCCCAGGAATGGATTCTCTAATTAATGACATCGTTGAGCGAAAAAGGCTCGTGTCATATACTGTTTCTACTCCTTCACAGTGAGTTAAAATACGTTCAAAGCCACCACCAGTATCAACTCCTTGTGACTCTAAGCGATTCAGCTCTCCCGTTGGCGATGCATAGAACTGATTAAACACAATATTCCAGATTTCAACATCATTTACATAAATTTCCGTTGTTGGCCCACACGGTCCTTCTGAACCCGTTGGTCCCCAAAAGTTATCTTCCCGACCATATTCACGAATTTCAAGTTCTACCCCTTTTTCTTGAGCTAGTTGTTTCCAAATGGAATACGATTCAGTGTCTCGAGGAGAGGTCTCATCACCAGCAAATATCGTGACGTAATCAATAGACAAACCTAAGATTTCTGCAATAAATTCATACCCATATCGAATGGCTTCTTGTTTAAAGTAACTCCCTTCTCCATCAGGATATTGAAAGGAAAAATTTCCAAGCATTTCAAAAAACGTATTATGAGTATTATCTCCAACTTCTTCAATATCATCTACTCTCACACATTTCTGAACACTCACTACTCGATTCCCATAGGGAGAAGGCTTTCCTAAGTAATATGGCTTCAACTGCTGCATACCAGCAGTTGTCAGTAACACGGAGGTATCACCTTCAGGGAGGAGAGATGATGACGAAATGTTAGTGTGATGGTTCGATTCAAAATACGAAATAAATTGATCAATGATATTCATACGGACGTTTTATAAAACAGGTTAATTGTTTCTATACTATCATATTTCAATGAATTGTTCTAGATCTGCAATAACATTGATTTCTTGATGAGCATACACTTAACTCAATAACTACTCACATATACGTTTCACATATTCACTCACTTCTTTCCCGATCACAGGATGTTTCATTCCATAATCTATGGTTGCTTGAATATACCCAAATTTATCTCCACAGTCATATCGTCGACCTTCTATTTCATATCCATAGAGAGGCTGCTTCCCCAAGAGCTGATTAAAAGCATTGTCAAGACCTAATTCGCCTTCAACTTTATCACTCATATAGGCTAATTGATCAAACACTTCAGGAGTAATAATATACTTTCCAATTACAGCAAGATCTGATGTTGTTTCAGATGGAGCAGGTTTTTCAATAAATTTACTTAATTCCGTGATTCTATCTTCAATTTTCATTCCCTCAACCACACCATATTTAGAAACGTCATCGTGAGGAACTTTGGTGAGAGCAATTACCACATCTTGGTATTTTTCATAAACATCGATTAATTGCTGAATAGCTGGAATTTCAGAATCAACAAGATCATCTCCAAATAATACAGCACACGGTTCGTCTCCAATGAAACTGCGAGCAGTAAGAATAGCGTCCCCATTTCCTCGCGCATACTGCTGTCGCACAAAGAAAAATTCAGCCATATTAGAGATAGCTTTCACCTGCTCTAAGGCCTCCTCTTTTCCTTTTGCCTTTAAGGCATATTCCAGCTCAAAGTTTGCATCAAAATGATCTTCAATAGCTCGTTTTCCCTTTCCTGTTACGAATACAATTTGTTCAATCCCTGCATTCACAGCCTCTTCTACTAAATGTTGAACAATTGGCTTATCTACAATAGGGAGCATTTCTTTTGGTTGAGCTTTGGTTGCAGGAAGGAATCGTGTTCCAAATCCTCCTACTGGTAAAATTGCTTTTCGGATCTTAGCCATAGTAATTGTGATTAGATTATAATTCTATATATGAGTTATCTCCGACTACAAGTTGATGTCCCTTGGGGAATGTTTCTTCTTTGGACTTTATGGTAACTCCGTGACCAAGAATAGCATCCACTATTCTCGATTGAACTTCAATAGTAACATTATTCATAATCAGTGAATGTTCAATTTCAACATCTTGAATGAAGCAATGACTACCTATTGATGAATATGGTCCAATATAAGCATCTGTAATAACGGTATTCTTTCCAATAATAACAGGACCACGGATAAAACTTCGACCAGTAATTTTTGCACCTTCCTCAATAACTACAATCCCTTGCATTCCCACACTATCATCGACAACTCCATCAACCTGAGATTTCAACTGAGATAACAATAATCCATTCCCTTCTAATAAATCACCTGGTTTACCTGTATCTTTCCACCAACCTGTAATTTCAGCATATCCCACTTTCAGCCCCTGATCTATTAGAGAGGTATGAGCATCAGATATTTCATATTCTCCGCGAGCACTCGTTTCAAGGGTATCTACAACATCAAAGATATTCTGATCATATAGGTATATCCCTGCTACTGCAAAAGGACTCGGTGGATTTTCTGGTTTTTCTAGTACTTTGACAATACGTCCATCTTCAATGATTGGAACCCCAAATCGCTGAGGATCTTTAACTTGAGAAAGTGCCAACAGACAATTGAGTTGCTGCTTATAAAATGTATTTACAAACTCTTTGACATCTCCCAAGATAATATTATCTCCCAAATAAAATAATATGTCATCACCTTCCAAATACGGTCGCGCATTTTTCAATACGTGAGCAACTCCCAGAGCCCCACCTTTTTGTTCTACATAGGTAAGTTTAGCTCCCTTATCTACACCATCACCAAGTATAGTAGGAAAATGAGTATCCCCCTCATTAATGGAAATAACAATGTCAGTAATTCCAGCTGAAACAAGCTTGTCCACAGCTAACTCTATCATACTCTTATTTGCCAGAGGAATCTCGTGCTTATTTTGAGTAGTGGTAATTGGTCGAAGTCTCGTCCCTTTTCCACCAGCTGCTATTAATCCTTTCATAGAGCTCTCTTGAATTATAATGTTTTGCCCTGAACTTTAATCGGTTCCCACCAAGATCGGTACTCTTTATACCATTGCGTTATCTGTGAAAGACCATCTTCTAGAGTATAAAGCGGCTCCCATCCTAATTTAGCTACATCAACCCAATCTACTGCGTGACGTCGATCATACACATAAGGAGGATCACTATGTAGAATCGGTAATGATGTTTTAAATGTTGTCGCTTGAATTAAGTGAGCGAGTTCTAATATCGTTTTTTCTTCCTCTGACCCAATATTATACGTATTCCCTGAAATACCTTCAAGGGTAATGAGTTCGATTGCTCTCACGTAATCTTTAATAAATAACCACTGTCGCTGCTGAAGCCCATCCCCCCATATAGTCAGAGGTATATCATCTATAGCATTGGTAAGAAGTTGCGGAAGTAATTCATTTGGATGTTGATAACTTCCGAGCAAATTACAGGCGTGAGTCATAATTACATCAGATCCATGAGCCTTATGAGAAGCATAACAGAGCATGTCTGCCGCAGCTTTTTCAGCTGCATAATGACTAGTAGGATTCATAGGAGTTGAATTGGAAGCCAGCCCTGTTTCTAAAGATCCATACACTTGATCTGTTCCAATTTGAATCAGACGGACACCGTACTTCTCCACTACATTTAACAGAGAAGCCACCCCTGAGACATTCACTGTTACACCTTGAAGAGGATCTTGTAATCCTCTATTGCGCCCTGTAATCATTGCAAAGTTAACGACTGTATCAATCACTTGTGTTTTAACAATATTCTCAACTTGATCTCGATTAGTAATATCGCCCTCTATCACAGTATAGCGTGAATCTTGCGTCCATTGAGTGAGATGATCAGGATGTTGATCAATCGGAC
>PXDG01000008.1 GCA_003565105.1 Parcubacteria group bacterium
CCGCCAGCCGTGAGGTGGCGCCCGATCACGGCGCGCAGGCCGTTGAGGTCGAACGGGTCGAGCCCGATCAGGTGCTCCTGCACCGTCCGCAGGCCGGCGAGCATGGCACTGTCGCCGTACGTCTCGCCCAGGCCCAGTGGGCCGTCGCTGCTCTCCACCTCCACGATGGCGCGCAGGGCGTACGGCTCGTGGATGCCGACGACGTTGAGCAGGGGCGGGTCGCGGAAGGCGATGGGGGTTACGCGCACGGCGCTGATGGTCATCGTGGTCCCTCTCGATCCTGGCGTTCGTGGTCGCGGCCGAGCGGGTCGGCCGCGTGTCCGATGTGCAGCACCCTGGTGGGTCCGTGGCGCGCCGCGAGGGTAGGCTGCCGGCGATGAGCGAGCCTGCCGCCGCGCCGCCAGCGCGCCTGCACCTGAGCGTCGACGACGTGACGACGTGCCTGCGCGAGCTGTCGGAGGGGTCGTTCAGCGACCCGTGGCAGCAGCCGACGTTGGCGTACCTGCACGACCTGAATAGACGGGCGGGGCTGGTGGTCAGCCTGTTCGTGTTCGAGCGCGCCGGGTCGTGGCGGCTCGCACACGTGCCGGCGCGCCACCGCGCGGCCTTCGAGGCCGCGGCCCCGTGGTTGCGCTTCGGCTTCCACGGCCGCGACGCGGTCAGCGATTACGGCGCCGGCGGTGTGTCGCCGGCGCAGGCGGGGGCGGAGTACCGGCGCTTCAGCCGGGAGGTGCGACGCTTCGCCGGTGCCGGCTCGATCGACCGGCTGCCGCGGGTGCACCGCTTCCGCGGTCGCCTGGCGCTGATCCGCGCCTGGCGCGACGCGCCCGACGGGATCCGAGGTCTGCTCTGCGCCGACGACGCGCGCTCGGAGGTCTACCACCTGGACGCGGCCGCACGCCGGCGACTGGCGCTCGAGGGTGCGACGTTCGATGCCGCGGAGCGGCTCCAACTGGTGGCGAGTCTGCCGCGTCTGGAACGGGGCGGCGACGTTGCGGCCCAGCTCGAGCAGGCCGCCGCGAAGCCGGCGGGGCGGACGGGTGTGCCCGCCTGCCTGTTCACGCACGAGCAGAACCTGTCCGAAGCGCGCGTGCGCGACCGCATCGACGCGGCGATCCGCTGGGCGCGGCGCAGCGGTGCCGGCTTCGCCTTCCCGGCCGACGTGCTGACGGGTGCTCAGGCGCCGGCGTCCCGGTCGACCTCGTAGCGGCGGCGGGGGGCGGCGTCCATGGGGTAGGTCCCCTCGACGGGTTTGCCCGCCAGGATCTGGCGTTCGATCCACCCCTCCTCGGCCTCCTTGACCTGCGCGGCTTCGGCGACCTCGTCGGCGATGCCGCGGGGGATCACCACCACGCTCTCGTCATCGCCCATCACCACGTCGCCGGGGCGCACCTGCACGCCACCGCAGGTGATGGTGAGGTCGAGGTCTTCGGGGTGGTGGGCGATCAGGTTGGTGTTGGCGTTCATGCCGTTGGCGTAGCTCGGGAACGCGAGCCCGGCGATGAACGGGCCGTCGCGGAAGGGGCCGTCGCTGACGATGCCGGCGGCCCCGCGCACCATCATGCGCGCCACCAGCATGCCGCCCATCGTGCCGCACGAGGCGTCCTCGCGCGCGTCGATCATCAGCACCTGGCCGGGCTCGATCTCGTCGGCGATGCGGCGCTGCGGGTTGTCGGGTCGCTTCCAGGCCTCGAGCGTGTCGAGGTCTTCGCGCGACGCCACGTAGCGGAGCGTGCGAGCGACCCCGACCATGCGTGGCCCACCCGGCCGGAGCCGCTGCGTGGAGCGCAGCACGCGGGAGCAGAAGCCGCGCTGGTACAACACCGTCGCCAGCGTGGCGCTCCCCACCAGCTGCAGGCGTTGAAGCGTGGCGGACGCGAGCGGAGCCGGCCGCGGAGCGCTCACGCCCCGGCCTCGCCGGCGAGGTTGCGCTCACGCAGCGCGGTCGTTGCGGCGTCGAGCGCGAGAGCGTGCAGCGGGTAGGCGCGCTCGGCGTAGGCGAAGCCTTCGAGCTCGTTGGCCGCCCGGGTCGGGTCGCGTGGCGAGGCGTAATGGGCCCAGATGTGCGTGATCATGCCGGCGGCGTCGAACTCGTACCACTCCGAGCCGCGGATGTGCTCGCCGACTGCGGGCTTGAAGTGGGTCCACTCGACCACGAGTTCGCGGCCGTCGCAGACCATCCGATCGATGGTCCAGCGAGAGCCCTTGTCGCGCACGAAGCCGATCCACAGATCGGCGATGGCGTCGCGACCGAGGTACGGACCGCCGGTGCCGGGCGGGAAGTAGTGGACGCAGTCGGGCGCCAGCACCTCGGCGAAGAGCTCGCGGCTGGCGGCGTTGCAGGCCCGGAAGTAGCCGTGCACGGCGCGCATCAGCTGGTCTCGGCGGGTCTCGTCGATGGTGCTCATGGTGCCTCCTTGGCGCGGTCGGCGGCTGCCTGCGCGGTGCCGCCGCGGTGTCTCACGCGTCCGTTCCGGGCTCGGGGAGCCAGCCCTGGACGTCGCGCAGGTGCTCGGTCATGCGGCGGGCGGCGCCGTCCGCGTCGCCCGCCGCCACGGCTTCGAACACGGCCCGATGCCCCTCGGCGGCGCGCCGGGCGGTGCCAGGCAGGCGGGCGCCAACGCGCCGCACCTCGAGCAGGCGGTCGATGAGCGGGGCGAGGAGCAACGGGAAGAGCGGGTTCCCGC
>PXDG01000021.1 GCA_003565105.1 Parcubacteria group bacterium
CCGTAGTTATGATACGTGCAAAAACAAATACTCCCGCCTTTTCTGATAAACTCCCCGGTTTTTTCTTTTTAGTCATCAGAAGTGAGCTTATCCATGATTAGTGCAAGTTTCTCTGTTGAGCTTTCTGTTGTAAAATCAGAAACTCCATTTTTTTCTGCCTTCTTTAACTTTTTGCGATCAGTCATTGCCTCAATGATATAATTAGAAATCCCGGTCAAATTATCCGGATCAAACTGTTTGCCGGAAATACTTTTCTTCAAGATATCAGAAATTTCGGGGTTTGGTGCAACAGAGAGAATTGGAATGCCGGTTGCCAGGTAATCCCATAATTTGGCAGGAATTATATTTTTTCTGGAAGGATCTGTACTTAACAATAACAGATCAGCTTTTTTTAAAACGGGGATTGTTAACTCTGGAAGTACCGGTTCATGAAATTCAAAATAAGTTTCTGCATTGTGATCACGAATTAATTTCAACTGATCCTCTTCAGGAGTTCCAAAAGAATGTATTTGCAGGTTTTCAGCTTTATTTGGATCAATTTCTTCGAGCTTTTTAACTGATTGCAAAATTGGCTTTACAGGGCTTAATCGGCGAAATTTTCCAAAAAAGAAAATATTGAATTTGTCTTCATTAAGATCGGCATCCCAATTTTTGTTATTGGAATCGGGAAAAAGATCAGGATCAAAACTGTTATAAATCGTATCAGTTTTACTTGCAGGCAGATTATAATACTGCTTATATAGATCGGTTGTCTGCTGTGAAGTAAAAATCAGTTTATCAGCTTTATTGATAAACCGTCTTTCATATTTTCTATCCATCTTCGTAGAGAATTCTGATCTTTGTCTCAGTGAAAGCTCTGATAAAGTCCATGGGTCACGAAAATCAGCAATCCACGGAACCGATAAATTTTCTGATAGTTTTTCTCCAAGCCAATGGCCAGACCATGGATCACCGGTACTCCATATAATATCTGGCGAGAATTTCTCTGATTCTTTTCGAACTTTTCGATAATTCATCAAAAACAAGAAAAACCATGTATCCATCGGGATTTGTTTATCTATCCAGTCAGACATACGGTCTATCATCCCCTTTTTGTTATTATTTTTATCAGAACCTTTAGCCCTCTCTATACTTTTTGAAGTGGTTCTGTCAAAAGGAGGTTTTATTTCAATGATCCCGATATTCTTTAACAGTACTTCTTCATTTTCTGATAAACTTTCTTCCTTATCAGCTATCGTAATTACTTTTGGTTTCCATCCGAACTTTTCGAGATGAATTGCGAATTTGAAAGGACGCTGCGCACCAACCCTTCGTCTCGGGACAAAATATGGTGCTATCATCAACACTTTTTTCATAAACTTATATTCTGTTTATGATCATGTGAATGAATTCTATCATTAAGAAGAAGAATACGCCTATGCATTGCATGATGGATTCGCTATTTACCCTTTCAGGCGTGAATGTAAGGAAAATAGGATATTTATGAAGCAGAGAAGCTCTCTTGATAATTATTTATCAGGATGATGATCTTGCAGCCCGTCTTTGAAGGCTTTCCAGTAGTGCATCAAATCCTCGCTGCCTAATAATATTCTGGAACTGCCGGTTATATGATTCTGCAGTAGATACATTATCCACCCAAAAATCAGTTACCACCCACTCTTCGTCTTTTTTCTTCAAATCATAATCGACCGGTGTACGCACGTTTTCAAGTTGTGCTGTGGTTTTAACATGGGCACTGCTGCCGTCTACTTTTATATCATTGTAAGTAATATCAGCGCGATAAATATCGAGTCTGTTCATTGAATTATCCCGAATTATCGTAGCAAACAATGAAACAAATTCTTCTCTTTGTTCTTCAGTAATCTCATCGTAAGTGCTGCCAAGTGCGTGTTGTGCCATTGAACGAAAGTCAATCACACCGTTTATAATATCTTTCAGTTGGTCTCTCTGCTCCTGAGTATATTCTGTTCCCTTAGGGCCAAGCAGTTCTTTAATTTCAGCATCACGCTCATCAAGCATATTTCGTATCTCCTGCTCTTCGGGTTGTGCTGCAAAAGCAAATGCAGTTAGTGCAGTAAAAAAGAATATGGAAGTTATTAATCTCTTCATGTCAAAATATTTAGTTTGTACCGAGTTGACTTATTGGAATCCCGGCAGTTTTGTATAACGCTGCAATTCTTTTATTCAAATCAAAGGTATTTTGTTTCATCTTTAATCGAAGTTCGAGCTCATTTTGTACTGCATCGAGCAGATCTTCTACATCTCCAAAACCAATGTCATAGTTCAATTGTTCGTGACGTACCCAGTTTCGTGCAATTGTAAGAGATTCTTCTGTTTGGCGTACACGTACCTCAGCAACAGTTGCCTCACGGTATTTATCATTCAGTTCCAGAACAATTCCGTCCGTTAACGCATCTCTCAAATCATTAACCCGTCTGTACTCAATATCAGCCCGTTCAATTGATGACCTCATAGATGAAAAGTTCAGGTTTTGACGGATACCGAAACCCACACCCGCATTTGCAAAGTTTGTATTGTTGATTATAAAAGGATTTGTTTGTCTGGGGCGATTTGGTGTGTTTGCATAACTTGCTGTGATTCCCAAAAACAATACCGGATATTGCTGTGCACGAACTGCTTCCGTACTTTTTTTAAGTGCATTAATGCCTTGATCTACACC
>PXDG01000138.1 GCA_003565105.1 Parcubacteria group bacterium
ATAGAAATCATCTAAGATAGCAGAAAGAAGATAGTTATATATCATTCTTACTTCTACTTCTCTTTTAATCTCCTCGCCATAACACTCTTCATCTTCTTTCAGCCCTCCATAGCCATCACACATCGCTTGAAAAGTAAAAAAGATCTTATACATACCTCTTTCGGGTTCTTCAATTCTTTCAAACTCTAACTCCCCATCGGATCTTCCTCTAAACGTTTCTGAATGAGTTTTTATCCATTCCTCTGCCAAATATCTTGCAATACCGATAGATACCGATTCATCAGCACTCAGTAATTCTTCAGTAATTTCATAATCTCTCATGTTCTTTAATCTGCTGTCTTCATAGTGATTACCATCAGAAAAAATACTTATCCTGTTCAAGGTAGCTATATAGGAATAAGAAGTAGAAAGAATAATGGCAAATCCTAAAAATATTAATATTATTTCCCTATAATACGTTTTTAGATTCTGCATATTGATAATTAAATATCATAATAAAAAAGAATGGTTTTTTCGGTCTTAGATTGGTTTTAATGATAATTTTTTAATAATTTCAAGCTCCCACTCTTTTTTATCTTGAAGCTCTCTCCTGTTATCATCCTAAGCCAACACCATCGCCGGTTGCTTTTTTATCATTCTAATATCTTTCCTGTCATTCTGAGTTCTTTCCTGTCATTCTGAGTTCTTTCCTGTCATTCTGAGTTCTTTCCTGTCATTCTGAGGCGTTAGCCGAAGAATCCCATCGACACAAAAAGGAAAGAGAGTTCATTCTCAGACCTTTCATGCCTATCCAAAGGTTCTCCTTCTGGGTCATTCTTAAATCTTTCTTGTCATTCTGAAGGAGCGAAGCGACTGAAGAATCTCTCCGTATCTTAACTAGCTATTTTTTTCTTCAAAAAGTGCAAAATTACAAAATTCTTCCTTTATATAATTTTTAAACGACGAATCTATATTGCTTAATACGATCTTGTGAATGTTTTTTTCTTTGCTGTAATCAAACTTTGCCACCCCCTCTTTTTCAAAAGCAGATATTGCCTTCTTAATACTCTTCTCTTTATAAAACTTACTATTTAATAAAATCTCCATAAGTATAAAATTACTCTTTAATACACCTTACAGAAAAAGCTTCATTTGAAGAGCAACCGGCTCTATTAACTCCATCTTGCGCGGTCGCAACCCCTCTTTTCCCATATTGATAATCAGCCCAAAAGTGAGCTGCAGCTCCAAGATTAAAATAATTAATATACTCTGGATGAGATTCTGGCTCATGATTGCCAGAACTACCATCAGTTACGCCAGTAACTTCGGGAACATAGTACCTGCTGCCACTAGGAAGTGCATTAAATCCGTATGTATCACTACCGTCCCATGAGGTTGATTTTAACTTATCACCAACATTCCCAGAATTTCTCCAACTTGACAAATCCAAATCAGCTGAAGACATTCCCAAAGCTCCTTCCAGTTCTTTCCAGTCATTATCAGTCGGCAATCTCCATCCCACAGGACAGACAGTTTGTGCCGTACTATAATCATACAATCTTCCATATGTATCACAATTAGAAGAGATGTCATCATAACACCAGCTATTTCCTGTATTATAATTAATATTTTCTGCTACCCAGCACTGACCTTCAATAACGACAATAGGATATGTAGTGCCGTGAAGTGTTGCTGTTGTTTCATTGTCGCAAACATCTATCCAATCGGCTCTGATAGTTATATCTCCCTCTACACTATCACACACACCAGTTGAAGAATTAAAAATTCCGCCACAACTTCCACTTGTTATAGTGTAGCCGCCCAAAGTATGATTACTCCTTGTACAGCCCGGGCTAGTGTTTGAAGAACCGTGCTCTATTTCTTCATCAGAAAATAAACAACTCCCTCCATTAAAATCATAAGTCACGGTATATGTCTTTATCTTAAAATTAGCAACCGCTGTCTTGTCTTCTGTAACACTAAAGAAAGTATAATTGGAGATTGTTCCACTAGCATCTCCCGTCCAGTGGGAAAAATCAAATCCAATAGCAGGAGTAGCGCTTATATTAGCATCATTTCCATGAAATACAGTCCCTCCACAATCACCTCCCGTAGCTCCACTCCCATCACCAACACTGCAAATTATATTATACTCTGGCCAATGCTCCGGTTCAGCTCCAATATATATATTTCTCGTCTCTCCCTCTATTTTTATATAGATATTACCTAAAAGAGGGTCCATAGCAACATAAAAACTACCTGTATCATATTCATCTACACTATTAAAGTAAGCCCATTCATTATTTGGGTCAACTAAAGGCTCTTGCAAAAAGTCAGGATGAATGCATTTGTAAAGATTGTAAACCTCTCCCACAAATTCAGGATCATTTACATCTAAAGCACTGCTTGCAATACGAGTTTCTTCAAACGGAATCGGGCCACAATCTTCACTTTCCCAAATTCCTCTTCCGCGCTGAATCTTTTCTTCCATTGCGTGCCATACCGCATAGGCCTGAACCTCTCTCTTATCATCTCTTGACATAGACATTCTTTGTGTAGGATTAATAGCAATAAGAACAACCCCTGACAAAACAGCTATAATTCCAATAACAACTAATACCTCTATTAGAGTAAAGCCACTGTTTTTGGAATTGTTATAACGCATATATGTTTAGAAATTAGTTATAT
>PXDG01000178.1 GCA_003565105.1 Parcubacteria group bacterium
TCACAGGGTCAAAAACAATCTGGCGGTGGTGAGTGGACTCATTGAGTTAGAGGCTGCCGCTGCCCCGAGCGCGGATACTGCGGACGCACTCAATAAGGTCGTCATGCGTCTTCAAGCTATGGCTGGAGTGTATGACCGGCTTGGTCCTGACCGCGACGGCAGCACAATAGAGTTCTCATCATATCTGTCGGAACTCATTAACGGGGTGCGTGACACCTATAACCATCACACTATAACACTGTCCTATGAGCACCAAAAGTCCCCATTATTTCTTGAAGCTAAATGCGTCTTCAACCTGGGCTTCATCGTTACCGAACTACTCACCAACGCCGTCAAGTATGCATATCCGGGTAGGTCTGCCGGAGAGATACGAGTGAAACTCAAGGCCGACGAGCAGAGATGCGAGCTCAGCGTTGAGGATGACGGAGTGGGAATGCCGGAGGGCTTTGATCCACGAGACAGCACCGGTACCGGAATGATGGTGGTACAAGCTCTTGTTGGACAGTTGAACGGCGAAATTGTATACAAAAGCGAAGGCGGAACCAAGGCCACCGTACGAGTTCCTGTCTCATACGCACCGACACTTGCTTAGCGTATGAGCTCGTGGTAGCTTGGTGGCGGATCGTTTCCGGAGTGCATTGTGCCCCATAAATTGGAAACGAGTGTTGGCGGAGCGAGGTGGCCTTGCAGATGTATTCGCAAGACAATGGCCGTGCTGATGGGGGCGAACGGTTTTGGAACGATGTAGAGACACGTTTAGGGACGCCGGTGTTAGCTCACTGTCTCGGATCCTACGTGTCGGGCCGGGAAACTCCCGGGCCGCTGTGGGGGCTTCTGTACGTTACGGACTACAGCCTCTATTTTCATCATTTTGATCAACGAAACTGGTTCTCTGCTGTCGTTCAGAGTCACAGTACAGAAGTTACGTTCGAGCTCAGCTTTGATCTACGTCTTCGTCTGAGTGAACGAACTCCAAGCGGCTGGATTCGACGACTTATGGATAGTCACCGCAACGCCTACGAGATCATTGACGTGAGTGGCGAGCAAAGCCCTTTCGTGTTTACCATAGAGCAACCTAATTCTCGGCTACTTGAAGTTCTCCGTTCAAAGATCAGCGAGGATTCGAAAAGCCTTTAATTGCAAAATGACAAGCTTCTTTCCCCAGATTCTCTCCACAAGAAGAGTGCGGTTAACCTCATAGCTCCAATCTCCGAGTACCTCGCCCAACTCATTTCGCCAAAAATTAATTGACAAACCATCACATCATGATATCATAAGACAATCGGACATGAACAGGCTTGTAAGGAGGCTGCTGTAGTGAGTGATGATGGACTCTTGCTTGACATTCAAGGGTTGACCAAGAGGTTTCCTGGTGTGTTGGCACTAGACAACGTAGATTTTGCGATTAAGAAGAATAGTATTCACGTCTTAGTTGGAGAGAACGGTGCTGGAAAGTCGACAATGGTCAACATTGTTACCGGCGCGTATGCCCCTGACGAACACTCGGTGTTTCGGTTTGCGGGCAACAATGTGGTCTTTCAGAGTCCTAAGGACTCGCTGGCTGTAGGTATAACCGCAGTTCAGCAGCACTTCAGCCTCGTGCCGGACCTAACCATTGCGGAGAATGTATTCTTGAATCGCGAGCCCAAGAAACCAAGCGGTCTCATTGATTTTGATGCTATGAACTCTCGTACACACGCGCTGGTGCAGCAGCTTGGGGTAGATCTCAACCCAAAGGTTCGGTTGAGGCGTGTGAGTACGAGCGATCGACAAGTTGTTGAGATCTGTAAGGCGATTTCACGTGAGCCAAAGCTTCTTTTGATGGATGAACCAACCTCAGGTTTGAACTCGGCGGAGATTGATAAGCTGTTTGGCGTTATCAAGCGCCTTACGGCAAGTGGATTGACCATCCTCTACATAAGCCATCGCCTGGAAGAGGTGTTTGAGATCGGGGAAACCGTAACGGTACTGCGAAATGGCAAGAAAGTTGCAGAGACGGCGCTCAAGGATACTGGCCTTCAAGAGCTAACGACCTGGATCACTGGCCAGGACCTTGAGGAAAGATTCCCCAAAGAAGAGGTGCCGATTGGCGATGTGTTATTTGAGGCGAAATCTGTCTCGAATAGCAAGAGCGGAGTTCCGTTGCGTGACATTAATTTCCAGGCGCACAGAGGCGAAATTGTCGCGTTTTATGGAATTCTGGGTTCGGGCAAAGACAATCTTGCGCACACTCTGTTCGGCCTTACTCCAGCAACCGCCGGGGAGCTCGTCATTCAAGGTGAGTCTCAGAAAATTGATAGTCCTCGCACCGCGATACGGCATTCAATTGGCTATCTGACCGAAGACCGAAGCGAGAACGGCTACATTCCCTACATGAGTGTCAAGAAAAACCAGACTCTTTCTTCACTCAAAAATTTCTGTAAGTTTGATTTTGTCGACAGCCGTCGCGAGAACAAGGTTGCTGATGAGTACATAGAGAAGCTGCGGGTGCGAACGCCAAGTCGTGAGACATACATCAAAAACCTGAGTGGCGGTAATCAGCAGAAGGTAATATTTGCCAAGTGGCTGATAGCGAACTCGCAGGTTCTGATCCTAAGCGAACCGACTCGGGGAATTGATATCGGTGCGAAGGCAGAGATGTTCA
>PXDG01000051.1 GCA_003565105.1 Parcubacteria group bacterium
ACCGCCTGCAGGCTGTTACTGTAACGGGAGAAACTTTTATGCAAACCCGTAAAATGACTCTGATTAAATAACAGTCCATTTACATATCAGTAAACACAAAAGCCCGGCAATGCCGGGTTTTTGTGTTATTAAGCATTATCTAACAATTGATTTTTTTTGCTAATAATACCAAGTCGATAATTAAAAATTCCTTAACAAATTTGATTAAAGCATTCTATATAGAAATAATTTAAATAATGCATTTCTTTACTCTTACAATAAAAAAATCAACAAACTGAATTGTTGTATGACTTTTGAAGCAAGAAAAATAGAAATGATGCAAATGGTTGAAAGCACAAGATATAATTCATCCGATGCAGCTGTTAGCACAGTTGAACAAACCGAGCCATTAATTTTAATGGTGGAAGATGAATTGATTTTACTTGAATTATTCAAATATAAATTCCGGCATTTACCATACAAGTTTGAATCAAGAGACAATGGCTGGGATGGTTTAAAAGCGATCTATGAATTAAAACCTGATCTGGTAATATTAGACCTGATGATTCCGGGACTTCCGGGCAAAAGCCTGTTAAAAGAATTACGCTCTAACAATGAAATCGATCAGCCAAAAGTTCTGGTTGTATCTTCTAAAAACAGTGAGAGAGATGTAGGTGACATTTACAGTTTAGGCGCTGATGATTACGTTGGCAAACCATTTCTTTTAAATGAAATGCTGGCCAGAATTGAACGCCTGCTCAAATAATAGTCATCCTTCAAATACTAAATCATGCTATATCCTGCAGCCGGTTTTCAGTCGATTGATGCACTCATTATAGGAACAGGAATACTACTTGTTCTTACTGTATTGCTATTCATAACAGCATTGTGCACCCGTTCCTTTAAGGTAATATTGGAACTTAAGAACAATAAAAAATACAGAGTGCATACTAAGAGTTTTGTTCAATATATAACCGGAAACAAAACTCTTGGACAGCTAAATGCCATTCTTGAAAAAAGTCCGGATTTAGTGAAAACTTATTTCAAAATCTGCAGCAACCTGCAGTTTAATGTTCGGGGATCAGAGAGAGAGAAAATTCAAAGGTTTTTAGAGCTTGATGTAATGAGTAAATATTACATCAAATTGCTGCATTCAAAGTCAGAAAAAAAGATTATAACTGCCCTGCACTATTTTAAAGAGATGGAGCAACTGCATTCAAAATTTGTTGAAGCAATACTGCCGTTGTTCATATATAAAAAATCTTATATCAGATACAGTGCTGCCACTGCAATGATGGGATGCGAAAAAGTAAAAGACCGCGGTTACGCTTTAGAACTTATCTGCCGGGATGAAGACCTGACCCGATTAGCTTTGTATGAATTGCTCTACAAATACAGAAAGAAAGACAAAGAACAATGGGAGCAGGAAGGAAAATTTTTAATGGGGTTACTAAAAAATGAAACCGTGTTGAAAAAGCATAAATGTTCTATAGCAATTGCTATGGGTGGTATCGGGTACTACTATCAGTCAACCGCGATGCTAAATTACCTGAAAGAACTGCCATTAAATAATGATAATGCCCCGTTGATTGCCGGATTAATTGAAGGCCTTGGAATGTTAAAAAGCCCGGCTGTAATTGATGAAATTGAAAAAATAATTACTTTAACCGATAACACCCTTATTAAAAAAGCATGCATGAATGCTCTTCGCGAAATCAACGGTAAAGAGGGGATTCAGCTTTTATTTAAAATGCTGGAACTTGATAATGAACCAAAAACCCAGATCGAATCTGCAATTGAAATCATTAAGCTGGACACAAGATCACTGAAAAGTATATCATCCATGATGATACCAGAGAATGCAAACAAAGAACTTGTATCAAAAATAGAATCAGAAACAGGATATAATTTCTATTTAAATACGGCATAATGTTATCGAATGCGATCTGGATCTTTATTGACCTGTTTACTTACTTCATTCTCGGATACTTTATAATCATTAACACTGTGTATATGGTGTTACTTGTTATATCCTATTTTTCAATCCGAAAACTAAATCGCTCAAGAGACGCCTTTGAAGTAAGCGGTTTATTCGACTCCGACCTGCATAAATCTGTTAGTATTCTGCTGCCTGTATATAATGAAGAGGAAACCGTTTGCTTCACTGTTTATTCACTCATTCAGCTCGACTTTAATAATTATGAAATAATAGTCATCAATGACGGAAGCACGGATAAAACTTTTGATCTTCTGAAAAGCGAATTCGACCTGTACCCTACCGAACGGTTTATTCCGGAAAGGTTAAACAGTAAACCGGTTCGGGGAGTTTACGCATCCAGAAAATATCCCGATTTGATAGTTCTGGATAAAGAAAATGGGAAAAAAGCAGACGCTTTAAATGCAGGAGCCAATGCATCAAGAATGGATTTGGTTTGCTCTGTTGATGCTGATTCGTGGCTGGAGCGGGATATACTTAAAAAAATGTTGCGTTCCTTTGTTGAAGATGAAAATACAGTGGCAGTTGGCGGTGTTGTGCGGATTTCGAATGGGTGTGTATTCGAAAAGGGGCAACTAAAGGAAGCGAGGCCTCCAAAATCATTTCTCGCAAAAATTCAGATCGTTGAATATATGCGTGCATTTCTGTTTGGGAGAATCGGATGGTC
>PXDG01000092.1 GCA_003565105.1 Parcubacteria group bacterium
AAACCGAGAAGTGGAAGCTGACTTTGCCTTCTTTTTAACGCACCCAAATCAGTTGGATGATGACATTCGTCGTTTCAAGCTGACCCCGGAAGATTTAGAGCGCATCAATCCTAATACAAAAACTACTCCTATCTTCCGTACCCAGCCTGACGCGGAAATCACCCGGAAGATTTACAAAAATGTACCGGTTCTTATTCGGTACAAATATGATGAGGAAGGAAAGACGATTGGCGAGGAAAATCCATGGGGTGTTAATTTTTCTACCATGTTTCATATGTCAGGGGATAGCGGACTATTTTATGATGAAACTGCTCAGAATCGACTACCACTTTACGAGGCTAAATTTATCTGGCACTATGATCACCGCTTTGCCACCTTTGATGACCAAGGGGAAAATACACGAGATGTAACCCTTGAAGAAAAACGTAACCCGGACTACAAAATAACTCCCCGTTATTGGGTTAATGAAAAAGAAGTGTGGGTTAAGCTAACAAATGTTCCTAAAGAGGTAGCTGAAGCATGGAAGTCAGGGGATGAAGAGGCTATGAAAACGACTGTCGCATGGTGGATTTGGGATGAAGAATACGACGGAATACCTGCTTCAGAGTGGCTGGAAAAACTTGGCTTTAACACTAAGAAATACCTTCCGGAATCCAATACAGATAAACGGAATGCCCGGAAAATGAGCAAGGAGTTTAAACTTTCTGATGTAGACTTGAAATTATTACTTAATGAAGGAATTGACCAAGGTCTAAGACAACTCATTAAAGCAAATATGCCGAAATGGTTATTAGGTTTTCGGGATATTACCAACGCAACTAATGACAGAACATTTATAACCTCATTTTTTGAACCTACTGCAGTTAGTAATAAGATGCCTTTATTACTTTCAACAAATGAATCACTTTTTTTATTGGAAGCTAATTTAAATTCACTTCCTTTCGATTTTGTATCCCGTCAAAAAATTGGTGGAACTTCAATGAACTATTTCATTGCTGAACAGCTGCCAATAATCAGACCTAAAAACTACAATGAAGTTGACAAAATGTTTATCAGGCAAAGAGTCCTTGAACTCAACTACACTTCTTATGACCTAAAACCATTTGCAGAATCATTAGGCTACAATGGTGAACCATTCACCTGGGATGATGAACGCCGGGCACTCCTCAAAGCCGAACTGGATGCCTACTACGCCCAACTCTATGGCCTCAACCGCGAAGAGCTGCTCTACATCTTAGACCCTGAAGCCGTGTACGGCGAAGACTTCCCCGGCGAAACCTTTCGCGTCCTCAAAAACAAAGAAATTCGTAAACACGGTGAATATCGCACCAAGCGGTTGGTTTTGGAGGCTTGGGATCGGTTGGAGAGAGGGGAACCGATGATGAGTGAGGATGAGGGGTATGAAATCTTATCCTCTCAGTTACAAGACTAATAAAAACATTAAGACATGAATTTAAAAGATCAAATAATATTAGTTTTCGTAGTTGCGATTGTAGCACTGCTGCCAATTGAAGTTTTTGGGCAAAATTATTTTACAATGGGGTCCACAGCCTCGGAGGTAAGGTCGGTTCAGGGTCAACCGGATGATATTAAAACATACAATCATTCTGGATATGAAAATTGGTCGTATGGGCGAAGTAATGTTCGTATATCATTAAATTCTAATAGAGTTCTGCAGTGGAACAATAGAGGAAATCTAAGGGTGGAATATTTGGCTGGCCCACACACCTCAAATAGTAGTGATTTTACGGAAGGGTCCCACAAAGATGATGTACTTAGATTACAAGGGACACCAGATCAGATAAGCAAATATCCTCATTCTGGGTACGAGGTTTGGACCTATGGCCGAAGCCGTGTTCGAATATCACAAAATACTCACAGAGTTCTGCAATGGAATGACAGAGGAAATCTAAGAGCTGGTTTGCAACCAGGGTCAAACGTGACAACAAGCAGAACTTTTACGGAAGGATCCCACAAGGATGATGTGCTAAGACTTCAAGGGACACCAGATCAGATAAGCAAATACCCTCATTCTGGATATGAAGTTTGGACGTATGGCCGAAGCCGTGTTCGAATATCAAAAAATACCGCTAGAGTTCTACAATGGAATGATAGAGGGAATTTAAGGGCTGGTATGCAACCGGGGTCAAACGTAACAACGAACAGAACTTTTACAGAAGGGTCCCACAAGGATGATGTACTAAGACTACAAGGGACACCAGATCAGATAAGCAAGTATCCTCATTCTGGATATGAGGTTTGGACCTATAGACGAAGCCGGGTTCATATATCAAATAAATCTGAAAGAGTGCTACAATGGAATAATCGCGGAAATTTAAAAGTCAGTATGTCACCCGGTATAAATGTAACAGATTCAAACCAGTTTAAGAGAGGTTCTCACAAAGATGATGTGTTGCGACTACAAGGCACACCAGATCAAATAAGTAGATATCCGGCTCTTGGTTATGAAACCTGGACATACGGTCGAAACAGGGTTGAAATATCTATCGTTGAAGATATTGTCCTTGATTATAAAAATTCAGGCCAGCTTTTCGCTGAGGAGGGTCAAGATTCGTTTCAACGAAAGATTACTTACCATAATAATTTGGATGATGTAACTCTTT
>PXDG01000094.1 GCA_003565105.1 Parcubacteria group bacterium
AACTACAAATAGCTATGAAAATCCATCAGCATCAGGAATTCCTGATACTATTATAAGAATTCGAGAAAATATTAATAACAATTCTTTAAATAATAGCTTTAACGGGAATGGAGGGAATGGATTCTGGTTTGCGACTGCACAAACCTTTGATGGTGATACAGAATCTTGGTATTGCGTTGATCACGAGGGAACCTCTCAATTTGTTGGAGCAACTCAACCAACAGGAAACTCTTGCTAATGTTCATCCTAAAATTGTCAAAATAATACTATAATTCTATTTAGTATTGTCAACATAGAGTAAGAAATACTTACTCTATGTGACAGTACTTAACCCTTATTATGTACCTATTCATTTTACTTATTATAGCTCTCTTTGGTGTCTTGGTCGGTAGCTTCCTCAATGTAGTAATCCTTCGCTTTGATACTGAAGAGAAGTTTTGGCAGGGGAGGTCTCATTGTATGAAGTGTAATCATGTATTGGAATGGTACGACCTTTTTCCATTATTTTCATTTCTCTTTTTACGAGGAAAGTGTAGATATTGTGGAACTCCTTTATCCTGGCAATATCCTCTGGTGGAATTTTTCACCTCTCTAATGGCTGTAGTGACTTTTCTGAGTATCGTGCCTTCTCAACGGGCTCTATTATCAATCTCTTGGAATGATGGGGTGACGTTAGTATTTGCTTGGTTGTTATTATCTCAGTTGATTGTCATTTTTGTATATGATCTGAAGTATATGTTAATTCCTGAAATTACATTGAGGGTAGTTCAGGTGTTAGGATTCTTATGGGTAATATATCAAACGGTTACCCAAGGAACATTATATACAGGTATCTGGTCAGCAATTATATTATCGTTTGCGATATTTGCTTTGTATGTTGGGACGAAAAAACAGGGTATGGGGTTTGGCGATGTAGAGTTAATATTTGGTCTAGGATTATTTATTGGATTAGTTGATGTCTTTTTATTGTTCTTTTTATCCTTTTTTATTGGTTCAATCTGGGGGATAGGATTAATTATGCTTACGCGTAGGAATTCTCTCAAGGTGAAAATGCCGTTTGGTCCAAGTATTATTCTTGCTTTTTGGATAGTATTTTTACTTTCATCGCATATCCCTCTCTTGCAGACACTACGCTTTGTGGTATAATTGATAGTATCCAAACTAATGAAATATATGAAACAAAAAGGATTTACATTAATTGAGGCTATTACAGTTACATTTTTGGTTGTGACTCTTATGGGGATATCTCTTGCAAATTTTGCTGGTATTCGTAGAAGTGCTAATTTAGAATCTGATGCGAACCTCCTGCTTATTGAAGTTCGTAAAGCTCAAGCAGAGGCTTTATCTCCGCAAAGAGATTCTGGCAAATATAGTGGGTTAACCGATTTGGATAAATTATGTGCAATTGGTGTTGAAGTTGATGGTGAAGTTATTCAGCCGAAATACCGATCAGTCACAGATGGTTTTGAATGTAATAATACTGTCCCTTCGGAAAATTGGGGCCCGAGTTTTACGTTAGAGCATTCGAGTGTAGTTGGGCCATACTCTATCTTCTTTAATACTCCTTTTGCAACCTTATCAAAGGATGATTTACCCTTTGATACGGATGGATCTGGGGCATTAGAAGATTTTAAGATAGTGATGACTTCTCAACAAGATATGAGTCTTACTAGATCTCTTGTGATTCAACCTTCTGGTATTATTTCAATACGATAATAAGTAACTATTATACCTATGCAAAAAGGACTATCTTTAGTTGGAGTGATGATTGCAACACTCATATTAAGTGGAGCTATGACCTCTCTCGTGAGTTATCAGGTGGTGATGAATCAAATACGGTTTGATCAAAGATATGTAAATATGGGGTCTCTTCTTGCTGCCGAAGGAGTAGAGCTAGCTCGAGGAGTTGTCACTGAGAATCGTTATTCTGGTTCACAATGGGATGAAGGGCTTGATCAAGGCCGATATAGGGTTGATTATACATTAGATCTTTCTGATGGTTTGCAGAGTGTTAATACTACCACCTGTAGTGTGAATCCAGATGAATTAAATGATAGTTGTAGATTGAAAAGAAATAGTAGTAATCAGATATACTCTCATACAGGTACTGATACTGAGGATGAAGCGGTAGAAATATATAGATTTGTAGAAGTAATAGATGGAAGTGAGGATAATGAGAAGCGCGTAGTGAGTACGGTAGTGATTCGTAATCGACGTACAGATAAAAAGGCTGTGTATAAAGCAGCAGTTATTCTTTATAGTACATCTTAATTTAACCTATTATGACATCGAAGATAGTTCAACGAAAAAAAGGATTTACTTTAGTGGAGGTGATGGTGTCAGGAGCTTTACTAGCTTTGTTATCGATATCTATGACAGGACCATTTATTGGAGCTGTGCGCTTCCAAAGAGATATTCGATCAGTTGATGAAATGGTCGATAATATTCAAATGATTTTGAATGTCCTTGATAAAGAATTGAGAACTTCATCTAATCCTGAGATAGTGACGATAAATGGCACTCAAAGATTACAATTTATGAATCAAGAAGATATTCTTGTACAATATTACCAAGATGGAAGTGATCTGTACAAGAATATCGGTAATGATGATCCTATTATATATCAGGGAACGCAAGTGTTTCAGTTTGACCAAGTTAACTTTGATGTCTCTCCAGAAACACCAGATCCTGACACTCCTTCTCGTGTAACTGTTTCTATACGTGGAGTTACGAACCTTTCTTCAACTGATAATTCTATGATCTTTCAGACTACTATTATACCAAGAAATCGATAATGCAAAAATATATGAGAAAACAACGTGGTGATATCGCTATCTTTATGGTATTGATGATGGTGGGGATTATGAATATTATTATAATTGCAGCCTCTCAAAAAACTTTATCAGATATAAATATTGGGCGGTCTGGTATAGGTTCTCAACAAGCTATTCAGGTTGCTAATATGGGAGTCGATGTTTGGTACCAAAATGCTTCTGAAGGTTCTTTTGTTTTTGACAGTTATCTAGAGGAAACTGTACTCGACGAGTATGGTATTACAGCTCGGTATGTAGTTGAGTATGATGATCAAGCTCAAATACTTACCTCTAAAGGATATGTAGAACTCCCTGGAGGACAGAATGTTCTCCGAGTTTTAGAAGTGAGGTTGTAATATTATGAATGTGCGCGAGGCCAAACAACGTATTGAAGTATTGAAAAAAGAAATTAATCTTCATCGGAGTAATTATCATACGTATAATACAGAAACAATTTCAGATTCTGCACTTGATACTCTTAAGCATGAATTAGCTAATCTTGAAGCGGATTATCCTCAATTTATTACTCCTGATTCTCCAACTCAACGTGTGGGTGGAGATGTCTTGGATGGATTTATCAAGCAGGAACATACTGTTCCAATGATGTCTTTGGCTGATGTGTTTAATAGTGATGAGCTGAGAGACTGGATGCAGCGGAATCAAAAAATACTTGGTCAATCGGAAGGGGAGATTGAATACTTTGCTGAGTTGAAATTAGATGGCCTCGCGGTTAGTGTGGGGTATCAGGATTATCAGTTGACATATGGGGCAACCAGAGGTAATGGAGTTATTGGAGAAAATGTAACTCACAATGTTAAAACGATTCACGATATTCCTTTGCGGTTGAACGCTCTTGATGTTGTTCAGCGTGATGCTTTGAATGCAGTTCGTCCTGGGTGGGGGACAAGTCTTGCTGATCGATGGGACGGAACTCTTGAAGTGAGAGGTGAGGTTTATGTGAGACAGTCTGACTTTGAACAGGTAAATCGAGAAATGCTTCAACAACACAAATCTCCATTTGCCAACACGCGAAACTTAGCAGCAGGTTCACTTCGTCAATTGGATAGCTCTATTGCTGCTGAAAGGAAATTGAGTTTCTTTGCTTGGGCGTTGGTAACTGATTTGGGACAACAAAGCCAGTATGAAGAATGGTGTCTACTGAAGGTCTTAGGCTTTCCTGTGGTGGCAGAAACTCTGCGAGGGTATGAAGTGAAAGACTTTGAACACTTTCATCAAGAAATGTATAACAAACGTTCTCGGATTGATTTTGCCTATGATGGAGTAGTGATTAAGGTTAACCACAAAGATCTTCAATCTCAGCTAGGATTTATAGGAAAGGGACCGAGGTTTATGATTGCCTACAAATTTGAAGCCGAAGAAGCTACTACGAAGATACAAGATATTCAAGTGCAAGTAGGAAGGACTGGTAAAATTACCCCAGTCGCTATTATGGAACCAGTACATGTATATGGAGTTACAGTTACTCAGGCTAGCCTACATAATCAAGATGAAATTGATCGTTTAGGAGTTCGTATTGGGGATACTGTCGTGGTTAGAAGAGCAGGAGATGTTATACCTGAAATCGTCCGGGTGTTACCTGGTTTGAGAGTAGGAAGAGAACGAAAGTTTCAGATTCCATTTCAGTGTCCTGTATGTCAAACGGACTTGATACAAAAAGAGGGGCAAGTGAATCGTATGTGTCCTAATCTTCAGTGTCCTGCTCGAACAATGCGTCATTTGACTTATTTTGTATCCAAACAGGCGTTTGATATTCGAGGATTAAGTGAGAAAATGTTAGAGAAGCTAGAAAATGCAGGATTGGTTCAAAATGAAGAGGATATATTGAATCTTCGGTATGATGATTTACGAGTACTTCCAGGAATGGGGGATGTATCTGCTCACAATATTGTTACAGCAGTGCAAAAGGCCAAACATATCTCGTTTGCTCGATTTATTCAGGCATTAGGTATTCCTCATATTGGAGAACAAACAGCGAAATCGTTAGCACGAAATTTTGATTCAATTCAGAGTCTAATGCAAGCAACATTGGATGAGTTTACTTCAATTGATGATATCGGAGATACAGTAGCACGCTCTTTAGTCGAATATCTAGAGAAACAATCAAATCAAGAAAAGATTCAGAAATTTTTTGAGGCGGGGGGGATTATTCAGTATCCGCAAGCCTCATCCCAGGTTGGTTTTTTTTGTGGAAAGACTGTTGTGATTACAGGAAGCTTTGAGCAGTATGCTCGTCCTGATTTGGTGAGAAAAATTGAGCAACAAGGAGGAAAAGTGAGTAGTAGTGTAAGTTCTCAAACAGATTATCTGTTGGCTGGTACAAAGGCAGGATCTAAATTGAATAAAGCAAAAAGTTTGAATGTTGATATTTTAGATGAACATACATTACAAAACGTTTTATAGTCGAAAGATATATTTTGCTAAAATCGTCTGAACTTGATACAATAAGAGCATTAGATAAATCATATAAATTATGCGTGTGCTTTTTGCAACTGGTGGAACAGGAGGGCACATTATGCCCGTCATTGCAGTAAAAGAACAGTTAGAAATTTTGGCACAAGAACGAAATTTTACTGTTGAGTTTCTTTTTATTGGGCACGTAGATGACGTAGGAATCGCTTTATTGGAAGAATATAATATCCCGTATAAACTTGTATATGCAGGAAAAATTCGTCGGTATCTCTCCATTGACAATGTGACTGATGTGTTTAAAGCCCTTAGAGGTCTCCTTATGGCTCAATGGTATGTTTGGAAGTATATGCCAGACGTAACCTTTGGAAAAGGCGGATATGCGAGTGTTCCAGGGGTGTTAGTGTCGTGGTTATACCAAGTTCCGATTGTTATTCATGAATCAGATTCTATTCCTGGATTAGCAAACAAGTTTTTAGGTAGGTTTGCAACTATTATTGCAGTAGCTTTTCCCAAGGTAAAAGAACACTTTCCTACAAAAAAAACTACTTTGGTGGGAAATATGACGCATTCGGATATTCGGCAAGGAACTCGCGAAGAAGCTGGAAAAGAGTTTAAACTTACCTTTGAAAAGCCTATTTTACTGATTATTGGAGGAAGCCAGGGTGCTCAGAAATTGAATTCTTTAATTTGGGAGATCCTTCCACAACTAACCAAGTGGATGGAAGTTATTCATATTGTTGGGCCTCGAAATGTTCGGCAAGCGGAAAAATTTTATCGAGGATTAGATACATATCAAAGTAGATTCTATCATTATGCAGGATTTCTCACCCATAGTTTGAAGCATGCATATACAGCTGCAGATTTAGTGGTATCTCGAGCTGGAGCCTCTAGTATTGCAGACATTTGTTTGAATCAAAAACCAAGTATCCTGATACCTATTACTGTTGATGCGGGACAACAACGATCCAATGCTTACGAAATGGCTGGGATAGGTGCTTCTATTGTCTTAGAGGAACCTAATCTCCCTCCTCATATCTTTTTATCTCAGATTGAAGAGTTGATTAAACAGCCAAACCTACTTGATGCTATGGGGCAACGATCTGCAAATTTTGCTACCCCTGATGCTGCCAGGTATTTAGCTGAGCAAGTACTCGAAATATCTGATTAACCTTGATTATACCGATATGAAATCTATACCAATTTCTCACATTGCAATCATTCCTGATGGAAACCGCCGATGGGCTCGCCAACAGGGGCTAAAGCCAGAAGAGGGGCATTTGGCAGGATTTGACTGTACAAAAAACATTATGCTTTCTGCTATTGAACACAATGTTGCGAATCTCTCGTTTTGGGGCTCTTCAATGAATAATCTTACCAAGCGATCTCTTTCAGAAGTCAAAAATCTCTACTTCGGCTTTAAAAAACACTTTACATTACTTTTAGAAGAAGATATGGTTCATACTCACAAAGTAAAAGTAAATGTGTTAGGTAAGTGGCGAGAATATTTTCCTCAAGACTTGATTCGAGTTATTGATAAGCTTACTGAAGCAACTGAGTTGTATGATCAATATACAATGAACTTTTTTCTGGGGTATAATGGAGATGAAGAGATGCTCTCAGCAATCCAAATGATAGTAGATAAAGCTTCTCAGGGAGTGAATCAAGAGATTAATGCAAGGTATCTTAAACAACATTTATATACTCGAGATTTGCCTCCAGTGGATCTTTTGATTCGTACGGGAGGAGAGCCTCATAACAGTGTAGGTTTTATGATGTGGGATACCGCTAATTCTCAATATTACTTTACGGACATTTGTTATCCTGAATTTTCACCTGCCGAATTTGAGAAGGCTATGGTAGAATATGATAAGAGGGAGAAAAGATGTGGTAAATAATAAAGAATATCGATATGAAGATTATTATTATGGCAGGAGGGTCTGGAACACGATTATGGCCATTAAGTAGAAAAAATAAACCAAAACAATTTCAGAAATTGTTGGGTGACAAGACAATGTTACAAGAATCTGTTGAGCGACTCTTGCCAGATTTTGCTGCAAAAGATATTATTATTGCTACAAATCAAAAATATACTGAAGAAGTGAAATTACAACTTCCTGATCATCCAGTAGAAAATATTTTGACTGAACCCGATAAGAGAGATACCGCCCCAGCAATTGGATTGGTTTCGACGTTGGTTAGTGATAATGATAATGAAACACTGGTCTTTCTTACATCAGATCATTATATACAAAAAACAGATATATTTCGAAATTTGTTACAGATAGCCGATGATTTTATAGATAAGAATCCAGAGTATATTATGACAATGGGAATTACTCCGACTGCTCCTGAGACAGGGTATGGATATATAAAGTGTGGAGAAAAAGTAATGACAGATGAAAAAGAGGTGGATATTTTTTCTGTGGAGAGATTTGTAGAAAAACCTGATGCTACTACTGCTCAAGAGTATTTAATAGATGGATCCTACGTGTGGAACTCGGGTATGGTTATTGTAAAGCGTGGAACTGTCTTAGATCAATTTGCTAGTCAGCTTCCTGAGACCATGGCTGCTTTTGAATTAATTCAACAAGCAAAAGGAACAGAATCTTTTGATGAAGTGTTAGTTACAGAGTATGCTAAAACGAAAAAAATAAGCTTTGACTATGCTATTCTTGAGTCAATGAGTCATATTGCAGTTATGTCTGCGGAAATTGGTTGGAGTGATATCGGAAGTTGGTCCGCCTTACGAGATGTCTTGGTTACTGATACTTTATCTCATAAGCGTATTGGTATTGGTGATCACATAGATATTTCCTCAGAAGGAGTATTCATTCATGCAGATCATGATAAACTGGTTGTTACCTTAGGACTGAAAGATATTGTAATTGTTGATACTGAAGAAATACTTTTGGTATGCGATAAAGCTCATTCTCAAAATGTGAAAGCGATTGTCGAACAACTCTCCGAACACGAACACTTACTGGATAAATGTTAATGCATATGGTTAAAAAAACTTTGTTTTGGGTATTCTTTACCATTTTCATCCTCATTATAGGAGGAACTATTTGGGTATATCAAGTAATAGTAACACTACAAGCTCCTCTTGCCGTGGAGGATTCTACTTCGTATGCAGTTACTGCAGACTCTAGTTGGAACACTATTATTGATGATTTGAAAGGGCAAAATATTATTACAAGAACCTATGGAGTAGAATTCTATACTAGATTTAGAAATATTACTCCAAAACAAGGCGAATATACTCTTTCTTCAACTATGACGTTAGGACAAGCTCTAGATACTATTAATAGAGGTATTCGTAGCAGACCAGAGGTAACTATTACTATTCCTGAAGGAACGGATATTCAATCCATTGGAGAGATTCTCGAACAATTTTTATCTTTTTCTGCGGAAGAATTTCTAACAGATGCAAATAATTTTGATGCAACAGACTTTGCTTTTGTGGAATCGGATTCTTTGGAAGGGTATTTATTTCCTGATACCTATCGGTTCTTTAATACTGCTGTTCCAGATGATGTTATTAGAAAGATGCTTCAAACATTTGAAGTGAAAGCATTACCTATGTTAACTGCAACGGATGAACTATCAGCATATGAAGTACTCATCTTAGCCTCTATTATTGAAAAAGAAGTAATGACTCCTAACGATAGACGTGTTGTTTCAGGTATTTTTATGAATAGAATACGTGATGGGATGCGGTTACAAAGTGATGCAACACTCAATTACGTTGTTCGTGAGGGACGAGATCGGGCCAACGCCCAAGATCTTGCTCTTGATTCTCCATATAATTCATACAAAGTAGATGGGCTCCCTCCAACGCCAATTACTAATATGGGAGTCGACTCTATCAAAGCAGCATCTGAACCTGCAGAACATGAGTTCTTCTTCTTCTTGACTACGAGAGACCAACCTCCACGTTCTATTTTTTCACGAACATATGATGAGCATCTCACTGCTATACGTACCTACCTTGACTAATTTCTAGACTTACCTGACATATGAAACGGAATAGAATAATCCTTTTTGCTGGAAAACAGACCAATCGTCACCACATTCATTGCTTTCGTATCTTGATAGAGCGATTTGGATGGAATATTCACCTTGTGACGATTTATCCTGACATAGCTGATATGACCCGAAACATTCTTTCTATCGATACGGTGTATCTAGTAAAATCCTTTGCAATTCCATTTTTTGAGGAAACTCCTTCGCTAATGGATATTTTAACTCATATAAGACCAGATATGTGTGTTATATTAGGATCACTAGATAATCGCTTTCAATCATATCTCAAAACAACGAATCTTCCAATTATTTGGATACGAGAGATAGGGTTCAATCCATCTGAACGCTTATTTGGCATTGAAGTTAAAAAACAAATTCAACCCAGTATTTTACCTCAAGTATCTCAAAAACAGTCAACAGTGTGCGTCCCAGCTCCAATGGTTCATTATCAAGATTTTCTTGATTTAGATATTGATAAAGTTCTTGAATATAAACGTGATTGTGGTTTAATTTCTCATAATATGACACATAATGCTATTCAGAAAAAGACCTTAGTTGCAGTATTAGGAACCACTGATCAGGAAAATGCTTTGAGACCACTTTTTGAAAACCAAGATACATTGATGTATTCAATTCTCAATCCTAAATTATCAGATGTGGATTTGCCAGCAATAAATGAAGAAAATGCTCCCATTATATATGAATTGTGTGATGCACTCGTTGTTATTGAAGATATAAATGATTTAGGGATACTTTCTCAGATGAGGTCAATGGCCTCAGGTACTGTGATGATTACTCCTCGGACAGAAAAATATCTTTCTTTTCTGGGACGAGGATCATTGTACTATGAAGAATATTCTTTACCAGAGATTCAAGCTTGTTTAGAAATATTGAATAAAAGTTCTCAAAAGCGGCAAGAAGTCCGGGAGGTGGCCTCACTACTTTTTGAAAAACGATATGGATATTCAGCAGTGAGCGGTTTATGGAATACAGTTTTGGAGTATGTTGCTCATTAAATAATCACTTTGTATGAATATATTAGCATTTGAAACGTCTTGCGATGAAACAGCACTTGCCTTGATTTCTGTGGATAGAGATCAAGATACCTTTAGTATACAAGATCACGTAGTTTATTCTCAGATCAAAGAGCACTCTTCCTACGGAGGGGTGGTCCCAGCTTTAGCTGCACGATTACATCACAAAAAACTTCCAGAAATGATTCAAGAATTTATTGGGCGCAATGGTAGGGATATACAAGCCATCGCTGCAACTGTAGGTCCAGGATTAGAGCCATCACTCTATGCAGGAGTGAATCAGGCAAAAGTTCTCTCTACAGTTCTGAATATACCGTTTATTCCAGTAAATCATATGCATGGGCATATTTGGTCGGCTCTTTTGAATAATCGAGGGGAAGGTCAGAAACCTAATAAATCTGAATATCCCTTCTTGGCCTATACTATCTCAGGAGGTCATACTGAAATGGTTTTGGTGCGAGGATATAATGATTATGAGATTATTGGACAGACAATGGATGATGCAGCAGGGGAGGCTTTTGATAAAGTCTCTAAACTACTCGAACTAGGATATCCAGGAGGACCAATTTTATCTCAAATAGCTGAGAAAGGGAATCCGTTTGCTATTGATTTTCCTCGGCCAATGAGTAAGTCTGGTGATGGGAATATGTCGTTTTCAGGATTGAAAACAGCCGTACTGTATTATGTTCAATCCCTGTCAGAAGTAACGGAACACGACAAACAAGACATTGCAGCCTCGTTTCAACAAGCAGTAATAGACGTGCTTTTGCTCAAGCTTTCTTGGGCGATACAAGAATGTGATATTAAAAAAGTTGTTCTTGGAGGCGGGGTGACAGCCAATACTCTATTAAGAGAACGTGCTCAGGATTGGTCTAAAGATAACGGTGTTCCAGTTCATATTCCCAGCTTGGCACTCTCTACTGACAATGCTCAGATGATTGCCGTTGTTGCAGCGCTGGATATATTACATGAGGTTTCTGGAAGGAGTAGTAAGGTCAACGGAAGTTTATTAATGTGAACAATATTCTTATGCAACTTCGATATATACTTACTCTAGGGATTATTTTTCTTTCTTGGGTACATCCCGCCACTATGTTTGCTCAAGAGCGAATTATTGAATTTGAAGCTGAGGCAGTAATTGGAGAAGATCGCTCTGTTGAGGTTACTGAAACAATTGTGTATGATTTTGGTGAGAATCAAAGAAGAGGCATTTATCGAGCTATTCCTAACCAAGGAGTTCGTCAGTTTGAGCTTTTAGAGGTTTTACGTAATGGTGAGGAAGCCGTCTATACTCTTGATTCAGAAAGACCTCTCCAAGTAACGATATTTGAAGAAGATGTCTTTTATACTGGCATCCAAGAATATACTATACGGTATAGGATGGTAGATGTGGTACGATATTTTAGTAGAAAGAATCTGGATGAGTTTTCTTGGAATATTACAGGTACAGACTGGGAAGT
>PXDG01000081.1 GCA_003565105.1 Parcubacteria group bacterium
CATGCGTCCCGAAAATCGATCTCCGTGTACAGTTTCGCCTCAGCATCTGCATGCAGACCGGTGATCCAGACTCCGGACTTCTTCAGCGTTTCCATGGCCTGCACAATATTGGAGACTCGGCAGATCGCCGCATGCTCCGATGCGCCCGCCGATGCCCGGACCACGGAGGGGGTCACGGCAGCCGCCCGGTCTTTCGGCAACACGACCCCGTGAACACCAGCCGCTTCCGCCGTCCGAAGAATCGACCCAAGGTTTTGTGGGTCCTGAATATGATCCAGTAAAAGCCAGAATCCGGGCTGACCGCATGATTCCACCTCGGAAACCAAGTCCTTGAAATCCCGATAGGGATAAGGTCCCGCCCGGAGCGCAACCCCCTGATGATGAACGGTCCCGAGTGTTCTTTCAAACCAGCGCGCCTCTTCATGCGCAACGGGGATCCCGGCGTCCGCAGCCAGCGACTCAAGAGTTTCATCGCCGTGCCGAGCCCTCGCATGCAGGGCAAACAACGCACGACGGCCAGACCGCAGTGCCTCGCGCACACTCTGCCGGCCGTATAACCAATCCTCGCCCCGGTCACGCGATCCGGATTTGTTTCTCTTATGACGCATCACCGTCTCCTCCTTCCTGCACGAAACACAGCTAGTCCATTGCATCCGTATATGCAAGCTTTTTGTACGTGACAGGCCAAAGGCAAAAGTGCTATAGGATGAGGCATGGAAGAAATGGACCACAGCTATATGAAGATTGCGGTGATCGACGATGACCGAGCCGTTTTGACCGCACTCAATGCCGCGCTGAGCGATTTCGGGTTTTCCGTTAATGTTTTTCAAAACCCGCGTCAGGGCATACAATGGATCCAGGAGAACGGCGCGGATATCGTCATTTGCGACATTTACATGCCTGAATGCGATGGATTTGAAGTTCTTAAACAAGTCAAGGCGATCGACCCGCAATGCGACTTCATTTTCATGACAGCCCATAGCCAGGTGGAGATCGCAATTCGGGCGTTGCGCAACGGGGCTACGGATTTCTTTGAAAAGCCCTTTAACCCGTCGTCATTAAGAGCCGCCATGGAGCGCACGCAGCGTTTTAGAATGCTGCGTCAGGAAAAAGAGCTTCTGACCAGCCATATTCATGATTTTTCAGAGGATTACGGGCAGAAACCGCAGTTCAACAGAGTTATGCTCGGACAAAGCGAACCCATGAAAAAAATCGCAAGCCTGATTGTTGACCTGGCAGAGAGCTCTGCAACCGTTTTGATTCAGGGCGAAAGCGGAACGGGCAAGGAGTTGACCGCGCAGGCCATTCACCAGGCAAGTCCGCGACGAAACAAACTTTTTCTGACAGTAAACTGTCCTTCGATCCCGGAAGAGCTCTTTGAGTCCGAGTTGTTCGGACACCGGCGAGGTGCCTTCACCGGAGCCATCGAGACACGCGGCGGCTACTTGAGAGCGGTTGAAGGGGGAACGCTCTTTCTCGATGAAATCGGAGATCTGCCTTTGAAATCGCAAGCAAAAATCCTGCGCTTGCTCGAGCAGAAAACCTTTTTGCCCATCGGCGAGCATCGCGAAGTCGCCAGCGACGCCCGCATCATCGCCGCCACGAACCATGATCTTGAAGCCTTGGTGGAAAAAAAGCTGTTCCGACAGGATTTGTACTACCGTCTCAAGGTTTGCACCATCTGGCAACCACCCTTGAGAGAGAGAAAGGAAGACATTCCCCTGCTGGCACTTTATTTTGCGCTTCTTTTTTCTACCGAAATGGGAAAAGCCATCGACGGAATTGATGATCAAGCCTTGAACATGCTATGCGCCTACGACTACCCCGGCAATGTGCGTGAGTTGCGCAATATTATCGAAAGCAGCGTGATCCACTGTCGTCACAAGGGGCAACTCAAGAAAAACGACCTTCCTGATTTTTTCTGCAAACATTCATCTCCCCCCTCGGAATCTGCTGAACCTTCCGCCTGGCCTCCTGAATCCATTCGCTTTGAAGAGGTTGAATCCACGCTCTACCGTGAAGCACTCTCGCGGACACAAAACAATGTTTCGGCCGCTGCGCGATTGCTGGGGCTTTCGAGAGGAAAGCTTCGGCGCCGACTCAGCGATCTGAAAATCCCTCATTGATTCCTTTTCCGACTCTTGCAAAACTTCTTGCGGCGGCGACGGCCCGCCTTCGCAAAGCCTCTCTCCGGCGAGGCATGCGCGCCGCCATCCATCCATAAAACAGCCGTTGCTTCAAGAACTGGAGGGCGGCAGGCTCTTGCCGCCGTTTCCAGGGAGAGGTTTTGCAAGAGCCTCTTTTAAAGAGCCGTTGCATCGCGCAACGCGCGATCCAATTGTTCTTTGGCATTGGAGCGCTAGGCAAACTCGGCACTTGTTATCATGGCCGCATACGGCCGTTTCCCCTGGCTTAATGCGGCCAAATCCGAAATGCCATATACCATGTTTAGCGCAGCTCTGCAAAAAATTTTCTCGATCAACCGGTCCTTCCCTGCGGGTTTAATACCGGCTTGCTTGCGGGTGCATGGAGTGTGGATACTCACAAACCCACATACCCACATACATCCACACTCAAATGGCACGGTATATGCTTTTTATAAAGGCGAC